>JAICUF010000111.1 GCA_025935995.1 Gemmatimonadales bacterium | reverse complement strand
GCCTCCGGCAACTCCGCGTGAAAGGATAGGACCCCATGCCCAGGCCCAGGCTCACCCGGTCGAGCGGCAACGTCTTCCGCGACCTCGGCTTCGCGGAGGAAGAGGCCGAGCACCTGCGCCTCCGCTCGCTCCTGATGATCGAGATCCGGAAGCTGATCGCCGCGCGTGGCCTGACCCAGAAGCAGGCCGCCGCGCTCTTCGGCGTGACCCAGCCACGGGTCAGCGACCTGGTGCGCGGCAAGATCGCGCTCTTCAGTCTGGACA
Organism: Gemmatimonadales bacterium; assembly: GCA_025935995.1. Lineage (GTDB taxonomy): Bacteria > Gemmatimonadota > Gemmatimonadetes > Gemmatimonadales > GWC2-71-9 > JAICUF01. Next base: position 7,585 of record JAICUF010000111.1, on the reverse strand, counting down.
CCCTGGTCGACATGCTGGCGCACGCCGGCGCCCGGGTCGAGCTGGTCGTGGAGGGCGCCGGGTCGTAGGGGCACGCCTTGTGCTTGGCGGTCCGCTTCGCCACTATCTGCGCCTCTTGCGCCCGGTCATCTTCAGGACACCATGCAGAATCCCGCTCCGCTCGTGCTGCTCCTCGCCCTCGCCGCCTGCGGCGGGGACCATCGCGCCCCTGCCTCCGCCGCCGACAGCGTGAGCCACCAGGTGCAGGCCAGCGTAGTGGCCCGGGCCGACACCGACACCGTGGCCCTCCGGATCCAGCGGGACTCCCTCCGGCTCGCGGCCGAGTCGGCCACGGTGAAGGCCGACTCCGCCCGCACCGATTCCCTCCGCGGCGATTCAGCGTCCGTGGCGCGGCGGAAGCGACGCCTGGCGGCCGACAGCGCGGTGTGGCCCACCGACCGCCCGGCCCCGCTCCCGGGCTCGATGTTCCCGGGGCACCGGATCGTGGCCTTTTACGGGAACCCCCTGTCCAAGCGGATGGGCATCCTGGGCGAGTTGCCGCCCGACCAGATGCTGGCCAAGCTCGAGCGGACGGCCAGGGAGTGGGCGGCGGCCGACAGCACGACGACGGTGATGCCGGCGCTCCACCTGATCGTGACCGTGGCGCAGGCGAGCCCGGGCCGGGACGGCAGGCACCGCCTCCGGATGAGCGACAGCCTGATCGAGCGGGTGGCGCGGTGGGCCGAGGAGCGGAGCTGGCTCCTCTTCCTCGACATCCAGGTGGGCCAGAGCACCGTGCGGGCAGAGCTCCCGCGGCTGATGCCGTATCTCCGGCGGCCCTATGTGCATCTCGCGCTCGACCCCGAGTTCGCGATGAAGGGCGGGGCCAAGCCGGGCAAGCGGATCGGGACGATGGACGCGTCGGAGATCAACGAAGCGATCGACTCGCTGATCAGCGTGGTGGATGCGTACCAGCTGCCGCCCAAGGTGATGCTGGTGCACCGCTTCACCACCAGGATGCTGACCAACGCGAAGAAGATCCGCACCGACGCGCGGGCGCAGGTGGTGATCGACATGGACGGCTTCGGCTCGCCGCAGCTCAAGCGGGGGACGTGGAAGGCGGTGATCCTGCGGGAGCCCGTGTGGTACACCGGGTTCAAGCTGTTCTACAAGAACGACAAGCCGATGCTCAAGCCGGCGGAGGTGCTGAGGCTCAGGCCGGCGCCGGTGTACATACAGTATCAATGAAGCCGCTCGCCTCCCCGCGATAGGGGTTCAGCGGGAAGCGAGCACACTCATGTTAAGCTACTCAGTAATCGCGATTCGTACCTTTGTCCGATCTGGAAGGTGGTGCACCTGTGTAGCAATCGAGCCAAGGAACCGCATACCAGCAATGGCATCAACACAACGTACATTGCTCAATACGAAATCTCCCCCAAGGGCGAAAGGGTGCTTGGCGATGAGCCTGGCGCCGGATGGGAGCTCTCCATGTGCCGGCGATCGAAGTGGACGCGGAACGCATCGAGTCCGCTCCAACCCGCTTGACTGCCCGGCAAGTCTCGGCGACGCTGGCGTTCGATCCTGGTCAGGCGAGCAGCGCCAGGACTTCGCCCGCGCTTCGCGGTGGCACGGCCGCACCCTTGAAATCCTTCGGGTTCCGCGTGACGACGTACGCCGCGCCGACGCGAAGTGCCGCGGCCACCTGTGAGGCGTCTTCGTAATCCCGCAGATCGAAGCTGAGCGCCCGCAGAAAGTCGTCGGCGCCGAGAGGCACAACGTTGAGGAAGGAGAGGACGTCGGCGACGGCCGTCCTGGCCGAGCCCCTGCCCCGGCCGCGTTCCACCAGATAGTACAGCGTGGTGATGGTGTGACTGGCCACATGGCCCTCGACACGCCCCGCCGCGACGGCGTCGAGCAGCTGGGCCGCCTCAGCGCCCCAGGGTTCGCGGGAGAAGATCACGTCCAGCATCACATTCGTGTCGATGAGGACCGCGAACCGCGGTGCCCGTGGCGTGGGCACCCCGACGCCGCTGGCGGTTCCGCTCATGCCATCCCGTATTTCCTGGCCAGATGGTCCCGGTAGTCCTTCCGATCGACGGTGGCGCGCCTGGCGCCGCCCGCTACGCCGTACAGTCGGCGAACAGCCGGCGATCGCAACTCAGCTGGGGGATCGAGGGGCAGCGACGAGAGGTAGTCGCTCACCAGCCCCGACAGACTGGTACCGTGGCGCTTCGCGTAGCGCTCAGCGCGCTCGATCGCTGCCGGATCGAGCGAAAGATTCTTGGGGCGCTTGGCGGTGTCTCCCATCGGCGTGCTCCATGCGCATGAATTGTGGGAAATATGCGCATAGTCGCGCCGTCCGTCAAGGGACGGCAGCGAACCCACAGTGGCGTTACCCCGGCACGTGACAGCTCGCGAGCCCCCGCTTCTCCAGATACCGCTGGTGATACTCCTCCGCCTTCCAGAACGGTCCCGCCGGCGCGATCTCCGTCACCACCGGCCGCTTCCAGCGGCCGCTCTCGTTCCAGCGCCGCTTTGCCGTCTCCGCCGCGGCGCGCTGCTCGTCGTCATGATAGAAAACGGCCGAGCGGTACTGCCGGCCCACGTCGGGGCCCTGGCGGTTCAGCTGCGTCGGGTCATGGCTCGTGAAGAAGACGTCGAGCAGCCGATCGTACGTCACCCGCTCCGGGTCGAACGTCACCTGCACCACCTCGGCGTGGCCCGTCCGGTCGGAGCAGACGTCCTCGTACGTCGGGTTCGGCATCGTGCCGCCGCTGTAGCCGGCCAGCGCCTCGAGCACGCCGGGAATCTGCCGGAAGGTGACCTCCACCCCCCAGAAGCAGCCGGCGCCGAAGGTCGCGAGCGCGGTCGCCATGGCCGTCAGGCCCGCTGGCGCGACGTCGCGATCGCGAGTCCCGCCGCCAGCAGAATCACCCCCGCGATCACCGGCCCCGCCCCCGGCATCCGCACGTCGCCCAGGCTCCCGACCGGCTGCAGGAAGTGCACGCCGAACATGGCAAGGAGACCGATCACGATCCCCGCCACACCGACCAGCGCCAGCAATAGACCGACCGAACGCATGACGTGATTCCTCTCGTTGTGGGACTCTCGCCGGCATGCCTGTATCGCAGATCACGGCGCCGCCACCGGCCGGCGCGCAGATTGGGCGCCATGAACCGCTTCCTGCTCATCCTCAATGTCGCCGCCGCCGCTTCCATCTTCGCCACCAACTCGGCGAGCGTGCTGGCAGCGATCTCGCCGTATGGGAACTCCGCTCCCGCCAAATCCGCCGCCGTAACGACGGCTGAAGCCACCTCTCGGCCGACGGGCCCTGAAGGGCCGTCGGATACGATGGCCGTCACGTCGGCGCCCAGGGTCCGGTTGGCCTCGGTCGAGACCGGAGCCGTCGAGTAGCGGCCCCTAGTACTTCGCGAAGACCTTCGTCGCTCCGCCCTTCTCGAACGCGATCACCTCGTACGGCACCTTCCGGGCGCCGGGCTGCGCCATGCCCGGCGCGCTCATCGGCATGCCCGGCACCGCCAAGCCCAGGATCTTCGGCTTCTCGGCCAGGATCCGCTTGACATCGGATGCGGGGACGTGGCCCTCGATGACGTAGGCACCGGCCTGCGCGGTGTGGCACGAGCGGAGCGCCGTCGGCACCCCCATCATCCCCTTCACCTCGTCCATCCCGCTCTCGTCATGCGTCTTCACGTCGAAGCCGGCGGCTCGCATGTGGTCCACCCAGGCGTTGCAGCAGCCGCAGCCCGGGTCCTTCCACACGCTGAGCGCGGGCTTCGTGACGATCGCCGCGGCGGCCGAGCGGCGGCCGGCGAGGACGAGCAGGGCGGCACCGCCGGTGCGGGCCAGCCAGGTGCGGCGGGAGATCATGCAACGCTCCAGAGTACGGGTTCCTGTTCCGCCCGGAATCTGCACGGGCGGGCGGCCGGTCGCAAAGGTGCTCAGCCGGGCGACTCGTGCACGAGCCGCACCGGCGGCAGTCCCGTCACGGCAAAGGTCGTGGACGCGATCGCGATCCCGGTCTCGTTGAGCGCCGCCATGATCTCCCGGCTCATCGCGTCCTTGAGCTCCCGGATGCCGTGCTCGTGCACGATGAACCGCACCGACATCTCGAGCCAGTTGTCGGTGATCCGCCAGTAGACCCTGGGCGCGAGCTCGGTGCGCTTGAGGAAGAAGCGCCGCTCCATCTCGCGGAGCACGTCCTCCTCCAGCTCGTCGGTTCGCGCCGCGTGGCGCTCCGCCGCCTCCAGCAGGATGCGCTCGGCCCGCGCGTGGTCCGCACCGAACTCTACCGGCAGGTGCATCTCCTCCCAGAGATAGGGAAAGCCGCGGCTGTAGTTGTAGACCGGCTCGTCGAACACCTTGTCGTTGGTGACGGTGACGATCCGGCCGGTGTACTGCCGCGCCCGCACCCACATCGCGGGCGGCGCGTCCTGCTCCGCCGGCGGCTGGCCCATCTCCATCACCGTCGTCCGCGTGTAGCCGAGCGCGATCACGTCGCCCCGGACACCGCCGATGGTGACGCGATCGCCCACGCTGAAGATCTTTCCACGGAGGATCACGAAGTAGCCGGCGATGGCGGTGATCACCCGCTGCAGCGCGAAGGCGAGCCCGGCCGACACCAGCCCGAACACGCCCGCGAGCCGTCCCGGATCATCGAACCAGATCGAGACGAGGAAGATGAGCGTGAGCGCGGTGACCAGGATGCTCACCGCCTGGCCCGTCCAGAAGCGCGTGCGCACGTCGCGGCGGTCGCCGAGGAGGGCGCGAAAGAGGGCCCGGAGCGCGCGGCCGATCAGGTGCAGCACCACCACGACCGCGATGGTGGCGAGCAGCTTTCGGCCGGTGTCGGCGGTGAAGCCGACCAGCCGGATGCCGAACAACTGGAGCGGCTCGCTCTCGATCAGGAGGAATGTCATGGAGCGGTCAGGACGCCGGTCCACGGATGGACGCCGCGATCCCGCCGATGATGGCGCCCGCGAGCATCGGCCCGATATTGATGAGAGCGAGGGCCAGCCCGCCGAGGCCGGCGAGGACGCCCCAGAAGACGAGGTGCGTGAGCCAGCCGATCCCGACGGCGAAGAGAACGCCGAGGCCCAGCGCGGGGAGGAAGACGGCGATGAGCGCCTTCCGGAGGTCGCCCGCCATCCAGCCGCCGACGAGCCCGGCGATCAGGGGGCCGGCCACGGGAAGCCAGAAGAGCAGGAGTCCCAGCCCCGCCATCCAGTTCATCCCCCGGTAGACGCCGCGACCCTTTGGCATATATAAGGAATGTAGGCGGACGGCGGCGTCCGGGGTTACCTTGCACCGCTCCAGGGGTCACGACCATGCGCGAAGCCCGTCTCAAGTCCGAATACGCCTCCCTCTATCCCGAGATCGAGCCCGGGGTCTGGTTCCCCGCGGCGCTCGTCTCCGCGCGCCGCCTGGCCCGGATCCGGAGCGCGGGCGATGCCGGCTCCCTCGCGCGCGTGCTCGACGAGCAGCACTTCGACTTCCGGGGCGACCGGGCCCGGCTCGACCTCACCCGCCGCACTCGCGCGAACGACCATCCGATGAACGGGTCCTGACGCGTCGTACCCCCGCCTGCAACATTCAGCCGTGACTGAACGTATCTGACGGTGCGCCTTCCCCGACCGTCGGAGAGACATGGACCTGCATACCACCCGCTTCACCGGCCGGATCGCCCGGCTGTTCGAGGCGGACGGCTTCCCGCCCATCGCGGGCCGCATCTTCGGCCTGCTCCTCCTGAGTGAGGACACCCGCTCGCTCGACGACCTGGCCCAGGCCCTGGGCGTGAGCAAGGCGAGCGTGAGCACCAACGCCCGGCGGCTCGCCGCGGAGGGTGTGCTCGAGCGCGTTCCGCGCGCGGGCGACCGCCGCGACTACTACCGCGTGACGCCCGATCTCTTCACCCGGCTCATGACCGAGCGCCTCACCCGCTGGCGCAGCTTCACCGCCGCCGTCGGCGAGGTCCGGCGCGCCGTGCCGCCAGAGCGCGCGGCCGTACGCCGCCGTCTCGCGGAGTACGAGTCGGCCTACCGCTCGATCAGCGGGGCGATCGAGTCGGCGCTCGCGGAGGCGCGATGACCGTGCCCGCATCGAATCGCCTCGGCCGCGCCGCGCTTGCCGCTCTCGCCGCCGCCGTCATCGCCGGCTGCGCCGGGACGCCGCACGTGGCCGGCGCCGCGCCGTCACCCTCCCCCGATGTGCCGTGGACGCCGCCCGCGCGCGTCGAGCGCGAGTCGCGCGCCGACACCGCCGCGACCGCCGTCCTGCCCGCCGACCTCGGCGCGAGAATCCAGCGGCTCACCCTCACCGACGTCATCGACTACGGGCTCCGGAACAACCCCGCCACGCGCCTCGCGTGGGCCAATGCGCGCGCCGCGGCGGCCGCGTACGGCTCCGAGCGCGGAGCGTGGCTCCCCACGATCGATGCCGACGTGACCGGCACCCGCATCCAGACGGCGGCGAGCCAGGGCCGCACCGCGGTGCGGCAGTCGGTGTTCACGCCGTCGCTCAGTCTCTCGTATCTCCTGTTCGATTTCGGCGGCCGCACCGGCCGGATCGGCGCCGCGGAGGAGCGCGCGGTGGCGGCCGCGTTCACGCACAACGCCGCCATTCAGGACGTGGTGCTCCAGATCGAGCTGAGCTGGTTCCAGTACGTGCAGACGCGGGCCCTGCTCGACGCGGAGCGGACCACCGTGCGCGAGGCCCAGACCAACCTGCAGGCAGCCGAGGAGCGTCGCCGCGTGGGCGTGGCCACGGTGGCCGACGTGCTGCAGGCGCGCACGGCGCTGAGCCAGGCACAGCTCACGCTCGAGACCACCGAGGGAAATCTCCAGACCACCCGCGGCGCCCTCGCGCTCGCACTCGGACTCCCCGCGAATCTGCCGTACGACATCGACTCGACCGCGGCGGAGCTTCCCGTCTCCGCCATCGCCGACAGCGTGGACGCACTCATCGCCTCCGCCGTCGAGGGACGGCCCGATCTTGCCGCCGCCCGCGCCCAGGCGCGCGCCGCGCAGTCCCACGTGAGCGAGGTGCGGGCCAACCTCCTCCCCGCGCTCACGCTCAACGCGAACACGGGCCGCACCTATACCAGCACGATCCCCAACGGCTCGAACACCTACACGCTGTCCCTTGGCCTCAACATCCCGATCTTTTCGGGATTCTCGCGGCAGTACGATCTGCGCGAAGCGGAGTGGCAGGCGCAGGCCGCGCGGGCGCAGGCCGACGCGGCGCGCCAGCGCGTGGTGTACGACGTCTTCAGCAGCTACTACGCGCTCCAGACCGCGACCCGCCGGGTGCGCACGGCCGACGATCTCCTCGCGAGCGCGACACAGTCGAGCGAGGTCGCGCTGGGCCGCTACAAGGCCGGCGTCGGCACGGTGCTCGACCTGCTCGCCGCGCAGACCGCGCTGGCCGACGCGCGCGCCCAGCGGGTGCAGGCCCGGCTCGCCTGGAGCGTGAGCCTGGCGCAGCTCACCCGCGACGCCGGCCTCCTCGATCCCCACGGCGGGAGCCCGATCCGCCTCGTCCCCGTTCCCGCCGACACCAACACGGCCCCGACCCGATGACGATGACACAT
>JAICUF010000118.1 GCA_025935995.1 Gemmatimonadales bacterium | reverse complement strand
GGCGGGGCGCGGAGGGGCTCGGCGCCCAGCTTTCCCGCCAGCACCAGGGGGCCATACATCACGGCCTGCACGGTCGGATCATCCGGCATCGCATGGGCGTGCAGCTTCATCGGCAGGGTCAACTCTACACGATCGCCATCGCGCCAGCGATTGCGGATCGTCAGGTAACTGCCCGCTGGCGTGGAGACCGGCACCGCCCTGCCGTTCAGCCTGACCGTGGGCTCGCCGTCGAGCCAGTACGGCAGCCGGATCCTCAGCGCCACTCGCGTGGGGCGCGCGACGTGGACGGTCAGGCGGGTGGTATCGCGGGCCGGGAAGCCGGTCTCCTGTACCAGGCGTACCCCCTTGTCGGCCCAGTTCACCTCGGATGCGATGAACTGATTGACCCAGATGCCGGTATCGTCGTGGAAGTAGATGCTGTCCCCGAACTTCGAGTGCGATTCCACACCGGTCCCGTGGCAGCACCAGAAGCCGTGATCCGGCGTGCCGAACATCCGCCAGTACCCCGAGGCCATCGGGGTGTAATAGATCTTCTCGCCGTCGGCGGGATGCTGGGTGCCAAGCATGCCATTGAACAGGGCGCGTTCGTAGTAATCCGCGACCTTCGCATCACCGGTCCAGCTGAAGAGATGCCGGGTGAGCTTCAGCATGTTGTAGGTCGGGCAGCTTTCCTCCGTATCCCACGACAGCTCCCCGGCGAGCTGTCCCACGGGGTTCTTCCAGCTCTCGCCGCTGCTGGTGCCGCCGGTGGCGAAGCACCGCCGGCCGGTGACGTCGCGCCAGAAGTATTCCGCGACGTCGCGCGAACGCTGCTCACCCGTGATCTCGTAGCGCCGAGCGGCGGCGATGATCTTCGGGATCGTCGTGTTGGCGTGTACGCCGGTGAGCTCGTCGCGGCCCTCGGCCAGCGGCGCCAGCACCTTCTCGTGATCAAACCGGCGGCTCACCTCGAGCCACGACATGTCGCCGGTGATCGCCGCGAGATCGTCGAGCGACTCGCCCATGCCGCCGAACTCGGTGCGCAGGATGCCCTGCATCTGCGTGTCATCGAGGGGGCGCACCCATTCGCGCGTCCATCCGGCCATCCCCTTCGCAACCTCCAGCGCCTGAGCGTTGCCGCCCAGCGTGCAGCTGTCGAGCATCCCCGCGAGAATCTTGTGATACGTATAGAACGGCGCCCACACACCGCGCCGGGCCTTCAGGCGATCGAACAGCTCCTCGGGAAACGCGCTCAGGTATCCATTGGCCTGCTGACACTTCGCCAGCTCGGATACCAGCGCGTCGCCGCGTGCCTTGACGGCGGCGTCGCCGGTCTGCGCCGCGAGCAGCGCACAGCCTGACAGGTAGTGACCGACGAAATGGCCGCGCAGCTCGTTGTTCGGCGCTTCCCACCCGTAATAGGGCTCGGCACTCGACGGCAGTCCTGCCGTGACCCGGAACGAGTGGAGCAGGCGGTTCGGATCGAGCGCCATCATGTAGCGCCGGTTGACGTTGAGGTCGTCGAGGAAGCGACCGGGCAGGAGTCGGACCTGGTGCAGGTCGAACGGGTGCGCCACGATCGCCCCGCCGCGCTCTCCGATCTGCGTGCGGATGCCGCGCGGCAGGAGCGGCATCGCGGCGAGTGCCGCGAGTGCCGCGGTTGACGCGGCGACGAATTCGCGGCGGGTGTGATCCTTGGGCATCTGCTGCTCCGGGCGAGTCGGGCTGTCGGGAAAGATAGACGGGTTTCGTCAGGGTATTCCGGCGCGCTCCTTCGCCCGCTGGATGATCGCCGCCATCACCTCCCGGTGAGCCGTGAAGGTGTCGTCCACCACCTGCAGCGTCGGTATGGCGCCGGGCGACAGCGACAGCGTCTCGGGATCGAACCGCCCGAATCCCGATTCGTGCACGCCGCTGCTGCCGCGGCCGGGGGCCGGCGAGCTCAGGTGCTGGAAGTGCCTCGAGTATTGGCCCAGCCGTCCGAGCCCGACCTGGAACATCGGGATGAACTCGACGAGGGCGTCGTACGCCATTTCCCCCACGCACGGAACGCCGGGATGCCTGGACCGGAGATCCATGACCAGGCGGCGAGTGCCCGCGTGCATGTCGCCGTTCCGGCTGTTGACGTGGCCGCCCACGATGTCGAGAAAGTAGGCGTCCACGCCGTATCGGGTGATCATCTCGTCGATGCGATCGCCGAGCCACCGGCGCCATGAATCGACGCCGACGTTCATGTACGCCGCCCACCCCTCCTGGTGCCGATCGTTGTCCCAGTCGACCCAGTTGAGGTCCACCACGTCGCCATCGACCTTGTGGACGACGGCGTCGGCGACCCTGCCGAACATCGGCTGCCGGCGATTGGCCGAGTTCGTGCCGAACATCGGCATCATCCTGAAGCCGAGCTGGTGGGCTTCGTCGATCAGGCGGCGGAAGCCGGCTTCGCCGCCCATCCTGTCGCTCACCTGGTAGCGGGGGTAGTCCCAGTAGTAGCGGCCGTCCCAGGCCGGGAGGAAGACCAGCACGCGGTCGGCGGGAATCCGGGTGGCCACCCAGCGCAGGATCTCAAGCTGCCTGGCGTAATCATTGAAGATGAACCCATTGAAGTGCTGGCCGTGCAGGGTCGTGACCAGCGCGACCTGGCGCATCCAGCCGGGCACGTCGGCCCGTTCGTCCCATTGCTTCAGCCGATAGGTCCGATCGAGATACTCATAGTGCGCCTGGACGGCCGCGTCGGGGCCCGACGTGCGCATGATGCGCCAGCGCGGCACCTGCCAGCGCTTCTGCTGGTTCCACGCCGGAGCCTCCGCGATCGCCTCGACGCGATAGCCCTCGTCACCGGGCTGGAAGAAGAACCGCTTGGTGCAGACCATGGTATCCAGCGTACCGATCGAGACGCACGATCCGTCGGCGGTCGTGACGATCGCGAGAGGCGTTGCCATCCCGCCGGCGGTGTTGCCGCCGAAGAGGTCGCCGCCGCTGAAGGGGTAACCGACCAGCATCTCGTCGTCGCCGGTCGTGCCGGCACCGGGGCCGCCGAATCCGACGCGGCCGCGCGGTATGCCGCGAATGATGGTACTCACGGTCTTGATCCGCTGCGTCATCTCCACCGTGGTGTCCCACTCGACGGTGGCGCCGACTCTCCTGAACCGCGCCGTGAGCGAGCCGCCCGTCGTCTCCTGACCGCCGGCCCAGGTGAAACCGCTCGCGGTGATCGTCATCGCATCGTCACCCGCCGTCGCCATCAGCTTCGCCGGATCGAGCGCGTAGGCATTCTCGTCGGTGAATACGATGAAGCCGAAGCGAAAGCCGTCGAATTCGACCGACGGCTCGGGGAAGTCGAACGAGAAGGTGTCGTAGGATCGTCCGCGCGGCGGAACGAAGACCTCGCTGGTGGACGAGAGCGGAAGGATCTCGACGGGGGCGCGTTCCGCGGCGGCGATGGCACCCGCGACGATGCTGCCGCTGCGCGTGTTCGGGAGCGCAGCCGCCGCGCCGGCTGCGCCAAGGATCTTGACTGCTTCGCGCCGGGAAAGGTGGTCGGACATCACGCCTCCAGGTGGCACAGCGGCTCCGCCCCGACGGGTCGCCGCCGCCAAAGCTCGTTCACACCGCCACCTGGATGACGAGTTTGCCCGCCTGTTCGTTCGCCGCCATGCGGCGGTAGACCTCCACGCTCTCTCCGAGGGGCACGACACGGTCCACCACCGGCCAAAGCGCGCCGCGCGACGCGAGCTCCGCGACCGCCGCGTACTCCGCGTGGGTTCCCATCGTGGACCCCAGGAGGCTCCACTGGTGCCAGAAGAGCTTCCGGATGTCGATGCCGACCATCGGCCCCGTCGTCGCGCCGCAGGTCACGAGCCGCCCGCCGCGCGCGAGACACCGCAGCGACAGCGGCCAGCTCGCCTCGCCCACGCTGTCCACCACCACGTCCGCGCCGCGCCGGCGGGTGATGCGCTTCACTTCCGCCACGAGATCCTGGGTCGCGTGGTTCACGACGTGCGCGGCGCCCAGGCGGCGCGCGATCTCGAGCTTGGTATCGCGGCCGCTCGCGGCGATCACCTCGGCGCCGGCGAGGTGCGCGATCGCGATCGACGCCTGCGCCACGCCGCCGCCCGCGCCCCAGACGAGCACCGTTTCGCCCGCGCGAACCCGCGCGCGGGTGACGAGCATGTGCCACGAGGTGAGCGTGGCGAGGGAGAAGGCCGCGGCCTCCGCCCAGCTCATGCCGTCGGGAACGCGCGCGAGATTGGCCGCCGGCACCACGATGAATTCCGCGGCGGTGCCCGCGCGGTGCTCGCCCAGGATCTCGAAGCGGTTGCAGAGCGGCTGATGGCCGGCGAGGCAGGCCCCGCAGCGGCCGCACGAGATGCCGGGATTCACCATCACGCGGTCGCCCGGTGCGAAGGTCGTCACGTCCGCGCCCACCGACTCCACGAGGCCGGCGGCGTCGGTGCCCACGATGTGCGGGTAGCTGAGCGTGACGCCGGGGAGCCCGCTCGTGAGCATGAGATCGAGGCGGTTGATCGCCGCCGCGGCCACCCGGACCCGCACCTCGTCGCCGCGGGCGATCTCCGGCGGCGGCATCTCGTCCACCCGCAGGGCATCGATCCCGCCCGGGCCGGCCAGCGTGAGCGCGCGCATCAGAACGACGGCGTCACCGGCTGCTCGCCCGGACGGAGCGGGATCGGCACCGCCGCGCCGCCCGACACCGGCACGAGCGACAGCGAATACTCGGTGCGCCCGCGCCCGCCGCTCCGTCCGGTCACGACCGCGATCGTGCGTCCGTCGCGCGACGGCGACCACGAGAGCACCGTGGCCGGCATCTCCGCCAGCGCCGCGGTCGCGGTGCCCGCCTCGCGCAGGATGGCCGAGCCGCCGCGCGACCCGCGGTCCACGGCCCACGCGAGCGATCCGTCGGCCAGGAAGTGGGGCGCGAGCTCGCGCGTGGCGGTCGTGGTGATGCGGCGCTGGCTCCCGCCGTCGGCGTCCATCAGGTACACCTCGTAGTTGCCGTCGCGCGAGGAGACGAAGGCGACGGTGCGACCGTCGGGCGAGAAGGCCGGCGCCGCACTCGCCCCGGCGGCCGAGGTGAGCTGGCGGAGGTCCAGGCCGTCGGCGCCGACCGACCAGATCTGCTGGCTCCCGCTCCGCGCCGACGAGAAGACGATGCGGCGCCCGTCGGGCGACCACGCGGGCTCGCCGTCGCCGCCCGTGGCGGGAGCCAGCGGCCGCACGCCGGTGCCGTCCGCGTCCATGAGGTAGAGGTTGAAATCTCCGCCGCGGTTGGAGCTGAACGCGATCCTGGTCCGGTCGGGCGACCACGCCGCCTGCACATTGGTCGCGGTGTCGGACAGCACGGGCACCAGCGAATCCGGGGCGGTGGTCCGGAGCTGGTAGATCCCGACGCCGCGGCCGGCGCGGTCAGTCGAGACCAGAAGGTCGCCCGTGACGAACACGTCGGCCGCCGCGGTGCGTCCCCACGGGGCCCACGCGGTGACGATCGTGCGGCCGGGTGCCACCGCGGTCACGACGCCGGCGGCGCTCACCGTCGCGATCCCGGGGTGATCCGAGGTCCAGTCGAACCGGCCGGAGAGCGAGCCGGCCGCGCTGTCGGCATAGCGCGGAACGAGCGTCATCGTCTCGCCGGCGGCGAGGCCGATTCGCGGCGCGGCGAAGGCGATGTCGCCCGCCATCACCGTGACCACCCAGAGCGCGGGCTCGAACCCTTCCACCCGCGCCGCGACGCTCGTGGTGCCGAGCGCGCGACCGGTGACGCGGCCGGTGGCCCGGTCGAGCTGCACGATCGTGGTGTCGCCGACCTCCCAGGCCACGGGCACCAGCGGCACCGGACTCGAGTCCGCGGCCAGCGGACGGACGCCGAGCACCGTGTTGCCCGAGAGCGGGACCATGACGGGACCGGCGGACGGGCGGGGCGAGAGGATCAGGATTTCGGGACGGCGGTAGACGGTGATGTGCGCCCGTCGGTCCTGGCCGAGCCCGCTCGCGATGATGTCGGTCTCGCCCGCGGCGAGGGCCTGCACGATGCCGGTCGGCCCTGCGCGTGCGATCGTCGAGTCCGTCACGCGCCAGGTGAGCCCGCCGCCCACGGGACGGCCACCCTGCGCCGGCACGGTGGCGCGGAGGGTGTCGAGCGCGCCGGGTCCGTGCACCATCGCGGCCGGTGCCAGCACGAAGTCTCCGGCGGCGACGGTGACCGACGCGGTCGCGGCGAGGCCGCCGCGTCCGCTTGCCTGGATCACCGCGTCCCCCGGGGTGACACCGGTGACGGTCCCGTCCACCGTCACCGCAGCAACGGCGGGCCGGAGGGTGCGCCAGGTGATCGGGACGGCATCCGCCGGCGAGCCGTCGGGACGGGCGAAGACGGTGGAGAGGCGGAGCGACTCGCCGGGGAGGAGCATGAGCGCAGCCGGCTCGAGGCGGAGCGCGGCTGCCGCTGCCGCCGGTCCAGCCGGTGCCTCGGCCGTCGCGCCCCCGCCGCCGGGCGCGGTGACGAAGATGGCGACCGCCACCCGCTTGTTCTGCGACAGCACGTCCACCCGCGCGAGCCCCGCGCTGATCCCCACGACGACGCCCTCCCCATCCACCCGTGCGACGGACGAATCGGAAGACCGGAAGGCGAAGCGCGCGGTCGGCAGGACGTTCCCCTGGGCGTCGAAGGCCGCGACGAACAGGGTCTGCTTCCGGCCCACCGGCACGGTCACCGACGCGGGCGTCACCTGCAGCTCCGCCACTCCCTGCGCGGGGAGCGGCGCGGCGGTAGCGCCGGAGAGCGCCGCGATGAGCGCACCCAACACACGGCCTTGCAACGACTTGGGCCGGACACGCATGCGATTGGCCTTGCTGGTGAGGGATCGGGCGCGGGCCGGCCCGACGGCCCCAATAATAGTGACTGGGGCGGCGCCCGGCAGGTGCCGTCGGCTTGCACTACCGATGAAGAAGTGCAAGTTAGGTGGCGATGGAGCAGCACCGCGGCGCCGCGCGCGCCGCGAGACCAGCGGCCAGTCGCGCCGCGCAACCGACGAGGAGTTCCGATGTCCCACCGAGACGATTCCGATTCGGGTTGGCAGAGCGCCGGGTGGATGGACGAGACGCCGATGTCGAACGAGCCGGCGCCGATGCCGGCGAGCCCG
>JAICUF010000117.1 GCA_025935995.1 Gemmatimonadales bacterium | reverse complement strand
GCTTCAGGGTCGGGCGGAGGAGCTGCCGCAGACGGGCACGGACATTCACAAGGTCAGCCTCGTGCGTGGGCCATCGCCGACACGCGATCAACTGCGGTGTGGACAGAGTCTGACCCGGTGTCGGGGATTTGGCAAGCGGGTGTCAAGAGGAACCCCCAGCCACGATCGAGTGCGCTGCGTTGGCTTCGCTGATGAGCTCGCCACAGACGGACGAGACACTCGCCCGGCGCTCCAAAAACGCAAATGCCCCACGCGTCAGTAAATGACGGTGAGGCAGATGTTTCGGAGGAATGGGCCCGGCGCGATTCGAACGCGCGACCTCTTGCTCCGGAGGCAAGCGCTCTATCCAACTGAGCTACGGACCCGTGTCGGGGGCAGAAAAGTCGCCCCGCGGGGCCGGTTTGGCAACCGCTATGCGGCGCTCCCCGCCTCGGCCGCGAGCGGCGTGGGAAGCCAGGCGCCCGTCGCATCGATTCCCTCGGGCACCGGCACACCGAGCCAGGAGAGCATCGCCGGGAACACCTCCACCGTGCGGACCGGACCTGCCGGCACCGGCACACTGGCCCAGAGCGGCGTCTGCATGTGCGAGCGCACCATGCTGCCATGCCCGCTCCTGTGTTCGGGCACCTCGAACCGCCGGCGGAAGTCGTGCCCCTCGCGCGCCACCACCACCAGATCGCCCGTCCGCGGGGACCGGAACTGATCGAGCAGGTTGACGGCCGCATCGGGGTACGGGCCGTCCCACGTCCGTGCCAGCCACTCCTCAGCCGTCCCGCTGAAGGCGCCGCCCACCTCGAGCGGGTCGGCGCCCAGCGGCCGGTAGCGGATCCGGTCTCCCTCCGTGGACAGCCGCGCTTCGCCCGCCGCCGAGACGACGATGACCCCGCCCTCGCCGCCCTCTCCCGCCACGAACGCCACCGACGGCTCACGCACCAGCTCGTCCACCACGTCATGCGCCACGCCGAAGGCATCGGGCCGGCGGAGCCGCTCGAGCGGCCATCGCTCGCGCCTCCGCTCGTTCGGGCGCGCGTACACCATCGCGGAGCAGTTGCCCGCCACCATCACCGCGGCCTTCGGGTTCCGCTCCCAGATGACCGGGTGCGACATCGTGCTCACGCCATGGCTCCGGAACCACTCCGGCAGGTCCAGGTGCGAGACGATCGGTGCCGCGCCATGGTCGCTCACCAGGACGATGAGCGTCTCGTCCAGCTCGCCCCGCTCGGCCAGCCGCGCGCGCAGACGGCCCACCGTCCGGTCCACGCCGCGGAGTGCCCGCAGCACCTTCGGCGCCTCGGGGTGCGCCTGATGCGTGTAGCCGTCCACCGCCGGGAACTGCGCGAAGACGAAGCGCCACGGCCCGTCCGCCGCGCGCAGGAGATAGCGCGACACCGTCTCGTCCGACGGCTGGTGCCACTGGGCGTAATGCGCGAGCGCACCCCAGAGCCAGCGCTCCCGCTGCGAGGGATCGCGGTCCGGCGTGAGTCCCCGCGAGACCATCGTGAAGATCGCCGTGCTCTCGGGCACCAGCTGGAAGACCGTCCGCACCGCCGGCGCGATGTCGCCGTCGAGGCGTCCCGCCTGGTAGCCGCAGTAGCTCCGCACCTGCTCCCGCTCGGCCCACCAGCGGCCGCCGTAGGTGCGGCGATCGAGCCAGCGAATGGACGGGATGTTGCAGCGTCCGGGTGTCGAGCCGGTGAGGAAGGGCAGGTACGCGACGCTCGTGGTGGACGGGAAGACCGTGATCGCGCGCGTGGTCCCGCCCGCCGCCGTCATGCGCGCGAGCTCCGGCAGCTCGCCCGCCGCGAGCGCGCGCTCCGCCACGTCGGGGCGGAGCCCGTCCACCAGCAGCAGGAAGCAGCGCGTCACTTGGCGACCGGCGCCTCCTCCGGCGCCTCGTAGCGATTCATCTTGCGGGCGCCGCGGATCGCGAAGATCAGCACGATGACGCTCGCGATGGCGATCCACTTCCCGGGGATGTGGAATGCCAGGCCCAGCGCCGCGAGCCACGCGTAGCGCCCGCCCCGACCGATGATCACCGAGAGCTGATACTTCCACATGGGGAAGCGCCCCAGCACCGCGAGCACGCGCATCGGGTAGTGGGGCACGATCGGCAGGATGCACGTGGCCACGAGCGACCAGAACGGCGCCTTCTGGTACCAGTGGAGCGTCCAGCGCGTCACGGGATGCGAGCGGAACCCCCGGGTGGAATCCCGCGCGAGCACGCGGCCCAGGAGCTCCATGTTCCACGCCTCGATGATCACCGTCCCGATCACGCCGAGGACGACGACGAGCCAGAGCGGGTAGTGCTCGCCCAGCCAGATCACGTAGCCGTCGTAGGGCAGGGGCGCGAGCGAGTTGCCGAGGAAGGTGTAGGGGATGTAGTAGCTGAGCTTGGCGTGCGCCGGCCAGACGAGCGCCGCGCCCACCGCCGCCAGACTGCAGACCACCATGATCGCCGGGTAGAGCCACGCCGGGTGGCGCGGGACGATCGGGGCCTCGAGTCGGGGCAGAATCGGGGTCAACGGCGCACTCCTCGGGGGACGATCCAGCGCAGGCCGGAGGTCCCGGCGCGATGCCCTAAAATAATCCGGGCGTAAGCCCCGTCACAGCAGCCCGCCCCGGCCCCGGCTAGGTTGGACCCGTTCGTCAGCGACGCACCGTTCCGTCCCAATCCCGGGACCGTCCCATTCGGGGAGGCTGCACCATGTTGCTCACCATCGCCGCTATTCTGTTCGTACTCTGGATTCTCGGCTTCGGCGTGTTCCATGTGGCCGGTGGTCTGATCCACCTCCTCATCGTCCTCGCCGTCATCGTGTTCATCGTGCACCTGATCCAGGGCCGGCGCGTCGTCTGACGACCTGGGCGGAACAGCAAGGCCCGGCGGTTCGTTCCGCCGGGCCTTGTTGCTGCCTGTGATCCCGCTCACCCGGCCGGACTAGCCCCTGGCCACCGCATCCCGCACGCCGTAGAACGCGCGCGACAGGCGGCTGATGGAGCGGCTGTAGTAGAGCAGCGCCGCGAGTCCCCCCGCCGCCACGAGCAGCACGCCCGGCTGGAGGCCCCCACCCAGTCCCGCCCACACGAGCCCGACGGCGAGCGCCAGGGCGCTCGCCAGGTGTCCCACCACCGTGTAGGCGTTGGCCGGCACCAGCTCCATCGGCCGGTCGAAGCGGGTGCGCGCGACCAGCGCCGCGCGCGCGAAAAGAGGAAATCCCGCCAGGCCAAGCAGTGCCAGCGGCGGGAGGACGCGCGCCACGACGAAGGCGACGAGTGCCAGGGCGGCGCTCGCCGCGATCAGCGCGTAGATCCGGCTCGCACGCGCGAGGCCCAGCCGCACCACGACGGTGCGCTTGGCGACCTGATCGTCGCTCGCGGCGTCCTGGAAGCCATTGATGAAGAGGATGAGCGCGACGAGGATCGAGACCGGAATCGAGGCGGCGAGCGCCAGCATCGGCACGTACCCCGCCTGCACGTACGCCGTCCCGCAGACGATCCCCACCCCGAACGCGAGTCCCACCGCGAGCTCGCCGAGCCCGCGATTGGCCAGCCGGAGGGGCGCGCCGGTGTAGACGAAGCCGACCAGCAGGCCGGCGAGCCCGAACAGGATCACTCCGGGCCTGCCCGCGAGGGCGAAGTAGATCCCGATCGCCGTGCTCAAGACTCCGAATACGAGCATCGCGCCCAGGAGGTCGCCGCGGGTCGCGAGGCCACGCTGGAGGACGCGGGACCCGCCGGTGAGGCCCAGGATCGGCGTCCGGTTGAGGTCGTCGGCGCCGCTCAGCTGGTCGTCGAGATCGTTCTTGATGTTGGTGCACGCCTGGAGCGACACCGCCGCCACGAGCGTCAGGAGCGCCCAGCCCCAGTGCACGCCACCGGTGACCGCAAAGGCCGCCGCGACACCGACCGCCACCGACGCGGCGCTCGCGGTGAGCGAGGCCCACCGGACCGTCTCCTTCCAGACGCCGAGCCGCCGGCCCAGGAGTGCCGTGTCGCTCGAGCGCTCGGCGGAGGTCGCGAACTCGAGAATCGAGGGCGGCCGGCCCGCCACGATCTCGCCGAAGACACGGTGCTTCATGAAGCGCGGTGTCACCCGCACGAACGCCAGCAGGTCGATCTGCCCGACCGACTCCAGGTAGCGCACGATCGACGACGTCCGCATCGTCGCCTGCTTGGCCCGTTCCCGCTCCTCGGCGTCGCGCACCACCTCGGCACGGCCGGTGATCTCCATCTCCCAGCTCGTGTGCTCCTCGCCGGTGGGCGACTCGTGCAGGAGGAGCGCGATCTCCGGCCGCGTCGTCACCTCGCGGATCTTGGGATCGGACTTCATCGAGGCGAGATAGACGATGGGCCGCGCCGTCTCGTCGTCGGGAAGCCAGGCGCCGGGGTGCATCATGCGGACACGGACCTCTTCGCCGGCGTGCGTGCCGACCGCGACCTTGGTCGCGTGCAGCAGCGCCTCACGGATGCGGCGGCGCGACTCCTCGATCGGCGTCGGCGCGGGCGGGGTCGGTGCGGTGTCGGTCATGACGGAACCCTGGGCGGTGATGGGGAAGACGAAAAATAGTCGCGCGCGCTCAGACGAACGACCGGACGGCGTCCGGCATCGGCATGGACTGCCCGGGAATCGGCGTCGCGACATCGACCCAGAGGTACTGGTAGGAGCGCTTGCTGAAGCGCCAGCCGTCCCCGGTCCGCACGAGGGTGTCCTGATAGAGCCCGAAATTGTTGTAGCTGAGACCGGTGCCGGGGTTCCGGCCGAACTCCTGCATCACCCACCGGCCGCGCGCGCGGTCGCCGTCCACTCGGATCACGCCGCCGTGCGGCATCTGCACGAACGTCGCGTGCGGCGAGCGCAGCCGGTCGTAGAGCGCGACAACGTCGTCGAGCCCGTCCGCCCGGACCGCGAAGGGGTCGCTCACCTCCCATACCGCGTCGTCGGTCCAGACGGCACGGAACCCGTCGGCATCGTCCACCGTGCAGACATCGGCGAAGCGGTGCACCAGCTGGCGGATGGCGTGGTCGTCCAGCGTCGCGGCGTCGAGCGGCGGCATGCGGAGGCTCCCGGAGATTGTGGATCCATCACGAATGAACGCCGAGAAGCTATCGCGGCCGGTTCCACCGCGCGAGGTGGGTCAGCGGTGTCCCGGAGCGGCGGACCCGGCGAATACGACCCGCTGGCGCACGAGCACCCGTACGGTGCGGCTACCCGCGCGGCCCGGGGCGAAGCGCGCGCGCACGATGGCGGTCCGGGCGGAGGCGTCGAACGGCGGACCGCCGGTCTCGATGATCCGCACGGTGGCGGGCTCGGCACGGCCGAGGGTGTCGACGACGAACTCGAGCAGCACGCGCGAGGAGATGCCCTCCAGGCCTGCGGGGCTCTGGAGCGGCCCTGCGTCGAGCATGCGTGGCGGCTCGTCGGCCGATTCCGATGTCACGAGCGGCGCGGAGTCGCTGCCGCCACCGCCGGTGAGCGACGGGACGCCGATCGCCGCGGCGCTCCGGACGCCGCTGAATATCCGCGGGTCGACGGATCTGCTCCCGAGCGTCACTGGGGGCAGACTCGGGAGGGCGGAGAGCGGCGGGTACGGCAGCTCCGGAGCGACCAGCGCTGCCGAGCCGCGCTCACGCGGCGCTGCCGGCGAGACCGTCGCGCGTGCGGGCGTCACCGTCGGCGCGAGGTACATCTCCAGCGGCGGCTTCTCCGGATCCGGCACATCGAGGCCGTCGGTTCGCGTCGCGACGAGCGCGGCGCCGACCAGCACCAGATGCACCACGAACGATGCCGCTCCCTCCGCGACCGGCCGCGCCGCGTGGGAGCCCGACTCGATGAGCGTGTGCAGCATGAGCGCCTCCGGAAGGTGACAGCTTCACGGTAGGCCCCGATGCCGCCACCGGCGTCGCGGCGGGATGACAAATCGGCGACGGGCGGGTTACGGCTTCTGGAGGTAACCTTCCGGCTCGCCCGGAACAACGCAATCACCCGGAGGCTCGATGGACGAGACGATCCACGCGGCGCTGGCCGGCTGGGAGGACTTCTACCTGATCACCGGCACAGCCGCGGCGGCCCTCACGGGACTGCAGTTCGTGGTGCAGAGCCTCCTCGCGTCCGACCTGCGACCGGCGGTGGACTCGGGTGATCCGGCGGGGGGAGTGGAGGCGTTCGGCACGCCGACGGTGGTGCACTTCACGCTCGCGCTGGTGCTGTCGGCGGTGATGTGCGTGCCGTGGCCCGCCTTCGGAGCGCTGCGCGCGACCCTCGCGCCGATCGCCGCCGCCGCACTGGTCTACGCGGCCATCGTGCTGCGGAAGGCGCGCCGCCAGCGGACTTACACGCCCGTGCTCGAGGACTGGATCTGGCATGCGGTGCTGCCGGCGGCGGCCTACGCGGCCGTCCTCATCTCGGCGCTCCTGCCGGGTGCCGTGCCGGGTCGGCTCTTTCTGCCGGCGGCCGCGACGCTGCTGCTCCTCTGCGTCGGGATCCACAACGCGTGGGACAGCGTCGCCTATCTGACGGTGCGAGCGCTCCGAAGCAGCGCCGCCACCGGCGAGCATGCGCCGCGGCGGCGTCGCAATCGCCGCTGAGGGCGCTCGCATCGGTTCGAAGGGTGCTTCAGCGGCCTACGCGCGCCTGCAGGTGTGCGGGATACCGGTCGCCCTGCACCACGATTCGTGAAGCGGCCTCCTCGATCTCGCTCAGATCGTCCGGCGTCAGCTCGAGGTCGAGCGCGCCGAGGTTCTCGTCGAGCCGATGCAGCCTGGTCGTCCCCGGGATCGGGACGATCCAGGGCTTCCGGCTGAGCAGCCACGCGAGCGCGATCTGCGCCGGCGTCGCCCGCTTCGCCCGCGCGATTCGGCCGAGGAGTTCCACCACCACCTGATTGGCTTTCCGGTTCTCCGGCGTGAAGCGCGGAAGGATGGTCCGGAAGTCGTCGTCGGCGAACTGGGTGGTCTCGTCGATCCTGCCGGTCAGGAATCCCTTGCCCAGCGGGCTGAAGGGGACGAAGCCGATCCCGAGCTCCTCGCACGCCGGCAGCACGTCGGCCTCCGGCTCGCGCCACCACACCGAGTACTCGCTCTGGATCGCCGTCACCGGCTGTACCGCGTGCGCGCGGCGGATCGTCTGCACGCCGGGCTCCGAGAGGCCGAAGCAGCGGACCTTACCTGCCTCGATCAGGCGCCGTACGGCGCCCGCCACGTCCTCGATGGGCACGGCGGGATCCACGCGATGCTGATAGTAG
>JAICUF010000190.1 GCA_025935995.1 Gemmatimonadales bacterium | reverse complement strand
GTCGGCGGCGATCCCGGCGTCAAGGACGGCAACGGCGCCATCGTGCGGATCAGCGGCGACGGCAAGCTGCAGGACCGCCGTTTCATCCAGGGCGGCAAGAAGGGTGTGACGCTCAATGCGCCCATGGGCTCGCGGGTGCGGGGCGACACCCTCTGGGTGCTCGACGTGGACGTGCTGCGCGGCTTCGATACCCACTCGGGCAAGCCTCTCGCGACCGTGGATCTCGCGCCCGCCGGCGCCCTCTTCCTCAATGACTTCGACTTCGGGCCCGACGGCGGCAGCTACGCGAGCGACATGCGGCTCCGGACCGGGCCCGACGGCAAGATGGCTCCGGTCGGGCCGGGCCGTATCTACCACGTCGGCGCCGACCGCCGCGTGAGCGTCGCGCTCGAGAGCCCCGCGCTCGTGTTTCCCGACGGGATCGGCTGGGACGGGCGCGGGCGGCGCGTGATCATCGCACCGTTCCAGGGCAACGCGGTGCAGGCGTGGCGCCCCGGCGCCGCGGGGCCCGACAGCGTGGCCGGCGGAAACGGGCGCTTCGACGGCGTGGAAGTCGAGCGCGACGGGCGCATCCTCATCACGAGCTGGAACGATTCCACCGTCTCGACGCTCGAGGGCGGGCGGCTGGTGCACCGCATCGGTCCGCTCTCGATGACGCCGGCCGACGCGAGCGTGGACGCGCGCCGGGGCCGCGTGGGTATCGTCTCGATGGAAGCGGGGAGGTTCGAGCTGTGGAGCTGGTCTCCATGAAGGCGCTGGCCGCTGTCACCATCGCCGTCGCCCTCGCGGTCCAGGGCTGCCGGAACGGAGAGCACCGCCAGGACGCGGGCGGCGGGACGCAGACGGCCGCCGCACCCGCCCGCGACTGCGCGCCCGACAACGGCGGGCTCACCCTGCCGGACGGCTTCTGCGCCACCGTGTTCGCCGACAGCCTCGGCCACGCGCGGCACATGGCCGTCGCGCCCAACGGAGTGGTGTACGTCAACACGTGGAGCGGGAAGTACTACGGCAACGACAAGCCGCACGCGGGCGGGTTCCTGGTCGCCCTGCGCGATACCGGCAAGGACGGCCGGGCCGACCAGATCGTGCGGTTCGGCGACAGCGTCCAGAGCGGCGGCGCGGGCGGGACCGGGATCGCGGTCTACCACGGGCACGTGTACGCCGAGGAGAAGGACAAGATCCTCAAATACCCGCTGGGCGAGGGGCTCGCGCCGAGCGGCGGGGCGGAGGTCGTAGTACAGGGCCTGCCGCTCACGGGCGACCATCCGATGCACCCGTTCGCGATCGACTCGGCGGGCGGCCTCTACGTGGACCTCGGCTCGGCGACCAACGCGTGCCAGCTCAAGAACCGCATCGCGGGCTCGCCGGGGCACCGGCCCTGCACCGAGCTCGAGACCCGCGGCGGGATCTGGCGCTACGACGCGAACCGCACGGGGCAGCGGTTCTCGCCCGCCGAGCGGTACGCCACCGGCATCCGGAACGCCGACGGCATCGCGGTGGACCCGAACGGGAAGACGGTGTATGCCACCCAGCACGGCCGCGATCAACTGTTCGAGAACTGGCCCAAGCTCTACTCGCAGGCGGAGGGCGCGTCGCAGCCGGCGGAGGAGCTGCTGGTGATCGAGCGCGGCGGCGAGTACGGCTGGCCCGAGTGCTACTTCGACACCGCGGCGCAGAAGCTGGTGCTCGCGCCGGAGTACGGCGGCGACGGCGGGAAGGCGATCGGGCCGTGCGCCGGGAAGAAGGGCCCGCTGGCGTGGTTTCCGGCGCACTGGGCGCCGCTCGCGCTGACGGTCACGTCGGGGCGGCAGTTTCCGTCGCACTATGGCGGCGGGATCTTCATCGCCTTCCACGGCTCGTGGAATCGCGCGCCGGCGCCGCAGCAGGGGTACAACGTCGTGTTCCAGCCGATGGACGGCGGCAAGCCGTCGGGGAAGTACGAGATCTTCGCCGACGGGTTCGCGGGCGGCGTGAAGGACCCGGGACAGGCGGAGCATCGTCCGGCAGGGGTCGCATTCGGGCCCGACGGCTCGCTCTACATCTCGGACGACGTACGCGGGCGGATCTGGCGAGTGAGCTACCGCGGCGAGGCGGCGATGGCGAGCCGGACGCGGGCAGAATCCACCTCCGCGCCCGCCGTGAGTCAGGGCGCGCCGGCGGCCAAGCCAGCGATGCCGCCCGAGGGGATCAACCCGAACGCGGGCGAGTCGCCGGTGGTCGCCCAGGGCGACAGCGTCTTCCACGGGCTGGCGGGTGGCGCCACCTGCGTCGGGTGCCATGGCGCCGACGCGAAGGGCACGCCGCTCGGCCCCGATCTGACCGACGATCAATGGCTCTGGAGCGACGGGAGCCTGGCCGGGATCGAGGCGACGATCGCGAAGGGCGTACCGGCGCCGAAGGAGCATACGGGCGTGATGCCGCCGATGGGCGGGGCAACGCTGACGAAGGAGCAGCTGCACGCGGTGGCAGCGTACGTCTACGCACTGGGCGGGGCTCGCAGGCGCGGGTAGCCGGGCCTTCAGGCTGGGGAACGCTTCAGTTCCTCGGCCAGCGCGACGATGATGCCCGCGGGGCCTCGCATGTAGCAGAGTCTGTAGATGTCCTCGTACTGGGCCACCTCGCCGATGAGCTCGGCGCCGTGGGCGCGCAGTCGAGTTATCGTGTCGTCGAGGCTTTCGACGGCAAACATGACGCTCCGGAGGCCCAGC
>JAICUF010000053.1 GCA_025935995.1 Gemmatimonadales bacterium | reverse complement strand
GTGCCGCGGCCCGAGTTGCCGAGGAGGAGCGACGCGGGCGCGACGCGGCGGACGATGACGCCGCGGCCGTGCGCATGCTCCAGCGCGCCGAGGAGATCGCGGGCGAGCGTGTGGACGGACGGGATGAGCCGCGGTCCGCGTCCCACCGCGTCTTCCAGGCTCTCCCCTTCGATCCAGTTGCCCACCCGGAAGGCGAGATCACCAACGACGCCCGCGTCGTACACGTGGCGGATCGCCGGATGATCGAGTCGCCCCAGCGCCTCGGCCTCCCGGAGGAACCAGCCGCGAAGGGCATCGTCGGGATAGAGATGAATGCGGAGGCTGACCCGCCGCTTGAGGGTCTGGTCGTAGGCGACGAACAGCACCCGCTCGCGGGACGCGGCGACGAGGTTCTCGAGGCGATAGCGGTGGCCAAGGGCCTCGTCGGTCCGGAGAAACGCCTGGGCGGCGTCGGTCATCGAAGGAGGCCGCGGCGGCGCTCGACGCGGGCGGTGCGGCCGCAGGGGTCGGGGCTGCAGCAGCGGCGGCCCTGCGTCACGGAATCGTCGGTGAAGAGGAGCGTGCAATCTGCGCCGGCGCATTGCCGCACCATGAGCAGCGGATCGCTCAGCGTGAGGGCGGCCGAGCGCGCGACCGCGGCGAGCGCCGGCGGCGGGGCATCGGCCGCGAAGCGCAGCTGCCAGTCGCCGCCGGCCCGGGTGAGCTGCTCGGCGCCGGAGGTCCGACGAAGGAGGTCGTTGAGAAGCCCGATGGCGGGCGCGGGGGGACGCTCGCCGGCGTCGAGCGCTTCGGCCAGCGCGATGAGGGCGTCGCGCGTGCGGCGCACCTCATCGAAGGCGACGCCGTCCCCGTCGGGTCGAAGTCGGAGCGCCGCCGTCCAGCGGCGCCACGCCGCGGGATCGGGCAGGCGGTCGGGCGGAGCGGCGCCACGTCCGCGGGCGGTGTTCACGAAGTCCAGCCAGATGGCGTCGCCGAGGAGGATGAACTCGGGCTCGGGCATGCCGCTCAGTCGTCCGCGACCTCGACGGCGTTCCGGCCGCCGCGCTTCGCCTTGTACAGCGCGGCGTCGGCCGCGGCGAGCAGGCTGCTCACCGTCGTCCCGTGCCGGGGCGACTCGGCCACTCCCATGCTGAGCGTGCAGTGCCCGAACTCCGGGTGGCGGCGCTCGAGCTCGCGCAGCCCTTCGAGCACCCGGTTCACGTACACGCGGGACTCGACCGGCCGCGTCATCGGCAGGATCACGAGGAACTCGTCGCCGCCCAGCCGGCCGACCACGTCGAGGGCGCGGCACTGCTGACGGAGGATGCCGCCGATCTGCACCAGGAGGCGGTCGCCGGCCGCGTGCCCCATGGTGTCGTTGATCACCTTGAACCGGTCGATGTCGATCAGCAGGATGCTGGTGTGAAGCTGGTGGCGGAGACTCCGCGAGATCTCGGCGCCGAGGCGGTCCTCGAGCGCGCGGCGGTTGTAGAGACTGGTGAGCTCGTCGGTCGTGGCGGCGCTGTGCAGCTGCTCCACCAGCTCCGCGTTCTTGAGCGCGATCGCGGCGGCGAACGACAGCGTGCCGGCCAGCTCGAGCTCGGCGCGGCCGTAGGGCTTGTCGCTGATGCGCGGCCCGAGCACCAGGATCGCCATGCGCTCGGCGCCGGCGTCGAGCGACACCACGAGCTCCGCTCCCGTCCCGATGAGCGCCGCGACGGCTACGTCGTCCGCGCCGGTCGCCGCGCTGCCGGTCGGCAGGGCGTCATCGAGCGCGGCGCGGTCGATCGGCAGGCAGGGCGGCTCGTCCTTGACCGACCGGAAGACCTTCGAGGTGTAGCTCTCGCCATTCGGCCGGTAGAGGCACGCCCACCATGCGAAGAAGACCTCGGCCATGAAGTCGAGGATCAGCTGCTCCGTCTCCTCGCTCGAGTGCACCGAGGAGAGGAGACGGGCGACCTGGCGGAGCGCACGGAGCTGGAAGACGGCATCGTCGAGCGCGGCCTGACGGTCGAGGAGGATGCTCCGAAGCTCGAGCACCACGCCGAGCCCGAGCGCCAGGGGCATTGCCACGGCCCGCATCTCGCCGGCCACCAGCGGCTCCGCATGCACCACGATCTCGGTCTCGCCGCTCGGCAGCCGGGCGACCTCGACCGCGTCGTCGAATCCCTGCGCTGGTCCCACGCGCGAGACGCCCTGATCAGGAGCGGCGACGGCGAGCCAGATCTGCTCGCTCCGGAAGCGCCGGACCAGCGCCGCGCGGCACCGCTCGAACAGCTCCCCCTCGGTACGGGAGAGCCGGCAGGCGGCAGCGAAGGCACTGGGCAGGGTGGCGAGTGCGGCTGACGGGGACAGGCCCATTGCCAATTATAGCCAGACCTTGCAAAGTGGGCGAGCAGGCCGTGCACTTGCGCCAAGTGCGCGGGGTGTTTACAATTAGCTCCAGTTGATGGAGCATAGCCCTACGGGGCCCCAGGGATTTCGGCTTTGCGGCCTGGGTGATGAAAACCGCTAAGGCTGCCTTGTCCCGGCGAGCTCACCGCTCGGCCGGGATTCGTGTTTTCAGGGCCCGGTTGCCGTCTGGATTCGTCCGGCGGCAGGCGGCGTCATCTTCCCCCCGAGCGGCCCCGACACGTACGCCATCAGGAGATCCGCGGCCCGGGGCGCAGTCTGCCATGTGGCGCAGGCGCCGGCCGCCTCCGGGATCCGGTAGCCGTCACCCCCCTCGCAGGCGGGGTAGACGTCCATGGCAACCTTGAGCTGATCCCCGGCTTCGATGGCCCGCCCGTCGGCGCGGCGGACCGGCCCGACGATGCGGCTGCCGCCGGCGCGGCTCGAATCGAACGCAAACGCGATGCCCGAAACCTGGAGAAAGGGGCCCCCGCCCAGGCTGCCGGGTGCGACACCGTGCTCGAGGATCTCGCGGAGTCTGGCGCCGGTGAGCGTAAAGGTCACGACCCGCGCCTCGTCGGCGAACAGGAACAGGGACTCGAGGGTGTAGTTGCTGATCGGTCCTGCTTCGATCACGTCATCCAGCCTGAGAGTCCCGGCGTTCAGCAGGGCGACGTCCGCGCCGGTGCCGCTCCGGAAGGCATCGGTCACCAGATCGCCGATCGCGGCTTCGCCGCGACGGGTGCGGATATCCCGGGCCTCGATCGGCGCCGACGCGGTCGCTACCACCCGCTCGGGGCCCAGCCGGCGCCTGACGCTGTCCTCCCAGCGGGCGGTCACGGCCTGCGTGGCGGTATCGGCCGGCAGGTCCCCGCCGATCCGGATCAGCGCCGGGGCCACCCGCCAGTGGTCCCTGGTTCCCCACACGGTGACGAACTGCGCCGAGCGCGAATTCGCGTCGGCCTTCACCACGTGACGGCCGTCCACCGTCTCGTCGTGCGCTTCGTGCTCATGGCCGCCCAGGATCAGGTCGATCAGCGTGTCGCGGGCGAGGAGCGCGCGGTCCGCGCCGATGGTCTGGTGGGTGAGGCCGACGATGAATTCGGCGCCCAGCTTCGCCAGCGTATCGACGGCGACGCGCGCCGCCGAGTCGGGGTCGGTGCAGCGGACGTAGCTCCGGTACTGCTCGCGGATGGTGAGGCCGAAGATCCCGATCTTCCGGCCCTGGACGGTGAGCGTGTCCCAGGGGAGCACGCCGGGGAAGGGACGGCCGGTGCCTTCGGTGCAGTTGCTCGAGACCCACTTGAACTTCGACGCCGCGATCCGCGCGACCAGCGTATCGCGCGGGATCTCGAACTCGTGATTGCCGAAGGTGGCGTAGTCGAGCCGCGCTGCGTTCATGCCCTCGACCATCTGCCGGCCGCTGTAGTACTTGCTGAGCAGGCTGGGCGAGAGCACGTCGCCCGCGAGGACGAAGATCGTGGGCCCGACGGCGGCGAGCCGGCTGCGGAGCGTGGCCACGCGGGCCAGGCCGCCGGTTCCGTCCGCCAGCGTGTCGAGCACGTAGACGTCGTTGATCGAGAGGAACCGGATCGGATTGGTGGGCGGGGGCGCGGGGGGGAGGCCCAGGCATCCGGTGACGGCCAGCCCGAGCACGCCCCATGCGAACGACCGCTTCATGCCCCCTCCTCGTTGGTCCTCAGATCATGAATCAGGGCCGCGCTCATCCGGCGCAGCTCGTCGAGCATGTCGCGGCGCGGCCATTCGGCGCGCCCGGCCAGCACCTCGACCATCGAGCGATACCACCAGAGCGTCTGGTCGACCGACGCGTGCGACACCGTCCGGAGGTACTCGACGCCGAGGCGGCGCATCATCGTGCCGGTCCACCCGCACCGCTGGATCTCGTCGGCGACGCAGATGTCGAGCGCCCGTGGCTCCGCCTCTGCCAGATGGACGAGGAACTCCTGCTTGCACGCACGCCACGGCCGCTCCCGTCCGCGCGCGTCGTACCGTGGCTCGACCGCATCGAGCACGACGCCCAGAATGATGGGGCCGAACTTGTCGGCGATTTTCCGGCGCAGGTCGTCCACGTCCGCTGCCTCCGCCGTCTCCTCGAGGGCGTGATGCAGGATCCCGGCGACCACGGTCGCTTCGTCGGCGCCGTAGCGCGCCAGGATGACGGCGACGTTGGCGGGCTGCGCCAGATACGCCATGCCCGCCGAACGGGGGACGCGGCTGTTGTAGTACTTGGCGGAAAACGCCAGCGCGTGGCTGATGCGGTCGGAGTAACCGTGCATGAGGCCGGGGCTCGGGTGGCGGCTAGCGGATGCCGACAATCTTATGCGTCTGGAGGCTCAGTCTCCAGCGCGGATGTTCCAGGCAGTAGGCGACGGCGGCCCGCGTGTTGGCCTCGATCGCGGGCCCATCCATCGGCTGCAGGAAGAACTCGCGGAACGCGAGGCGCTCGAAGCGCGACGGGTCGGCGCCTTCCTGCGGGAAGACGAGCTTGAGCTCGTCGCCGCGCTCGAGCGCCAGCGGGGCGCCGGCCTTGGGGCTCACGCACAGCCAGTCGATGCCTGGCGGCGGCGGCACCGTGCCGTTCGTCTCCACGGCAATCTCGAGTCCCTCGGCGTGGAGCGCGTCGATGAGGGCCTCATCGAGCTGCAGCAGCGGCTCGCCGCCGGTGCAGACGACGAGGCGCCGCACGCCGGCAGCCGCCCCCGACCACGCGGCCGACACCGCGCCGGCGAGCTCCGCCGCCGCTCCGAAGCGGCCGCCGCCGGTGCCGTCGAGTCCCACGAAGTCGGTGTCACAGAAGCGGCAGATGGCCGTGGCGCGGTCGGCCTCGCGTCCGGTCCACAGGTTGCAACCGGCGAAGCGGCAGAAGACGGCCGCCCGGCCCGCGTTGGCGCCCTCCCCCTGCAGCGTGTAGAAGATCTCCTTCACCGCGTAGCTCATCGGGCGCGTCAGCTCCGGTACCGCGTGGGATCGGCGATCCCACTCTCCTCGAATCCGCGGCGCCGGAGCTGGCAGGCGTCGCAGCGTCCGCAGGCGGCGCCGGCGGTGTCGGGATCGTAGCAGCTCACCGTCGTGCCGTAGTCCAGGCCGAGCTCGGAGCCGCGGGCGATGATGCCCGCCTTGCTCAGCGCGAGCAGCGGGGCATGGATGGTGAACCGGCCTCCTTCGGACCCCGCGCGCGTGGCGAGCTGCGCCAGGCGCTCGAAGGCATGCAGGTATTCCGGCCGGCAGTCGGGGTAGCCGCTGTAATCCACTGCGTTCGCGCCGATGAAGATGTCGCGCGCGCCCAGGACCTCCGCCCATGCAAGCGCGAGGCTCAGGAAGATGGTGTTCCGGGCCGGCACGTACGTCGACGGGATGTCCCCGCCGAGGGTGTCGGCGGGCCGATCCTTCGGCACTGCGATGTCCGCCGTGAGCGCCGAGCCGCCGATCGGGCGGAGATCGACGTCGAGGACGAGCCGGCGCGCGATGCCGAGTGCCTCCGCGACCCGCGCTGCCGCCTCGAGCTCGGCACCGTGGCGCTGGCCGTAGCGGAGCGTCAGTGCGGCGACGTCGAAGCCCTCCGCGACCGCGATGGCGGCGGTGGTCGCGGAGTCGAGCCCGCCCGACAGCAGGACGACCGCGATGGGAGAAGCCATCGGCGAAAACTAATCCGCCCCGCGCGCGCCCGGCGGCGAATCGAGCGCGCTCGCGAGCGCGGCCTCGATCGTCGGGTGACGGAACGCGTATCCCGATGCCATGAGGGCCGCCGGGAGGATCCGCTGGCTCGCGAGGAGCGTGGCGTCGGCCAGCTCGCCGAAGGCGAGGCGCAGGGCGAGCCGTGGCACGGGGAC
Organism: Gemmatimonadales bacterium; assembly: GCA_025935995.1. Lineage (GTDB taxonomy): Bacteria > Gemmatimonadota > Gemmatimonadetes > Gemmatimonadales > GWC2-71-9 > JAICUF01. The sequence goes on along the minus strand of JAICUF010000053.1, from coordinate 9,573 downwards.
GAGCGCGGGCCGATGGATCAGCCGCGCGAGCAGCCGGGTGAACCCGGCGTTGATCACGGGCTCGGGTGAGACGAGGTTGACGGGGCCCGCGACGGACGCGGAGGCAAGAATGTGGCGCACCGCGCCCGCCACGTCATCGAGGGCGACGCAGCTCATCCATTGCCGGCCGCTCCCGAGCCTGCCGCCGAGGCCGGCCCTGAAGAAGGGAAGCATGCGGGCGAGTGCGCCGCCGGAGCGTGACAGGACGACCCCGAATCGCGTGATCACGACCCGCGCGCCGGCGTCGCCGGCGGGTGCCGTCTCGCTCTCCCAGTCGCGGCATACGGCCGCGAGGAAATCGCCGCCGGCAGGCGAGTGCTCGTCGAGGATCTCGTCGCCCCGGTCGCCATAGTAGCCGGCTGCCGAAGCCGAGATGAACGTGGGGCGCGGCTCGGGGGAGACGGCGATGGCCGCCGCGATCGTCCGCGTCCCCAGCACGCGGCTCTCGAGGATGCGCCGCTTCCGCTCCCGGGTCCACCGGCCGCCGGCGATCGCCTCGCCGGCGAGATGGATCACCGCGCCGGCACCGTCGAGCGCCGACCGATCGAGCACGCCGCGCACGGGGTCCCAGCTTCGCTCGCCGGGTCCGGCCGGCCGGCGGCGCACGAGGCGCACGACGCTGTGCCCCGCGCCCTCGAGCTCGCGCGCGACGGCGGCTCCAATGAGGCCGCTGCTCCCCGACATCACGACCCGCACGCGGCCTCCGCCGAATTGCGCGCCCGCCGGCGCACGGTAAGTTGAGGCGACCCCACCCGGAGTGCCCATGCGTCCCGCCGTCGTTCTCGTCCTCACCCTGCTGGCGTTTGCGCCGGCGGCAGCGGCCCAGTCGGCTCCCTCGCCGTTCCGGCCGCTCGATCTGCCGGCGCCCAACCGCTTCCGCACCGGCTCCGGCCGGCCGGGCCCCGACTACTGGCAGCAGCGCGCCGACTACCGGATCGATGCGACCCTCGACCCCGCCGCCGACGAGCTCCGCGGGCGCGAGACGATCACGTACGCCAACCGCTCGCCCGATGCGCTGCCGTACCTCTGGATGTTCGTGGAGCAGAACATCTGCGCGCCGGGCAGCGTCACCAACCAGCTCGACCAGCCGCCGCTCGTCTTCCTGAGCTCGAGCTTCGACTTCTCGTGCAAAGGCTTCGCGGGCGGCCTGACGCTCGCGGCGCTGCGGGTGAACGGCCGGGCGGCGCACTACACCGTCTACGGCACCACGCTGCGCATCGATCTCGATCAGCCGATCGCGGCGGGCGCCTCGGTCGCCATCGAGGCGGAGTGGAGCTTCAAGGTGCCGCCGTACGGGGCGGGCCGCATGGGGCACGACGGCCCGCTCTACGAGATCGCGCAGTGGTACCCCCGGATGGCGGTGTACGACGACATCCGCGGCTGGAACCACGAGCCCTACATCGGCGCGGGCGAATTCTACCTGGAATATGGCCGGTTCGACGTCGCCCTCACCCTTCCGGCCGGCTATGTCGTCACCGCCACGGGCACGCTGCAGAATCCCGCCGACGTTCTGACCGCCGAGCAGCGCGACCGACTGGCGCGCGCGCTCCGATCCGATACCACCGTCGCGATCGTGACGGCGGCCGAGGCCGGCGATGCCGCGCGCGCGCGCCCGGCGGGCCAGGGGCAGCTCACCTGGCGCTTCAGCGCCGACAGCGTGCGCGACTTCGCCTTTGCCGCGGGCCCGGGGCTCCGCTGGGACGCGAGCGGCTACGACGGGATCCTGATCGAGACGTTCTATCGGCCGGCGGCGAAGGCCTGGGAGGAGGCGAACCGGATCGCGCGCTCGGCCATCCGCTACTTCAGCGAGCAGTGGTACCGCTATCCGTATTCGCATGCCACGACCGTCGAAGGGCCGATCGAGGGAATGGAGTACCCGATGCTCACCTTCGTTCCCAACAGTCCGAATCGCGAGGAGCTGCAGTGGGTCGTCTCGCACGAGTTCGGCCACGAGTGGTTCCCCATGGTCGTCGGCTCGAACGAGCGGCTGTATCCGTGGATGGATGAGGGATTCAACACCTTCATCGATCTGGGGGGCGCGGCGGCGTACTTCAAGGGGACCCCGTACGGGGACTCGATCGAGGTACACCCCCTCCATCTCTACCGAGACCACGCGATCGCCGGGAAGGAGCAGCCGCTCATCAGCCGTCCGGTGGCGGTTTCGGATCTCTTCTGGGTCGGATACCAGAAGCCCGCGCTGATGATGCAGACGCTTCGGTCCGAGGTGCTGGGGCCCGAGCGCTTCGATCCGGCGTTTCGCGCCTATATCCGCGCCTGGGAGTTCCGCCATCCCGCGCCCGCCGATTTCTTCCGGCTGATGCGCGACGAGTCGGGGATGGACCTCGACTGGTTCTGGCGGAGCTGGGTGTACGGCACCGACCGGCTGGACCAGGCGGTGGAGTCGATCACCGCCGGGAAGGGCGGGACCGCGGTCGTGCTCGCCAGCTGCGGCACGATGGTGATGCCGCTCGAGATGGACGTGACCTACGCCGACGGCACCACGGAGCGGGTGCGGCTCCCGGTCGAGATGTGGAATCTGGGGCGGCGGTTCACGTGGCGGGTGAAGAACGGGCGGCGGGTCAGCCGGGTGCAGGTGGATCCGCGCGCCGCGCTGCCCGACACCGACCGGAGCAACAACGTCCTCTCGGCCGGCGCTACGCCACGCCCTCCCGCGCGCGGCGGACGAGCAGGAGATCGGTCACGTTGTCCATCGTGAGCATGCCGACGAGCGCGCCGCCCTGATCCACCACGGGGAGCGCGGGCAGCCGGCTCGCGCGGAGGGCGGCGATCGCGTCGCCGAAGGGGAGCTGCGGCGGCACCGCCGGCACGTCGGCGGCCATCGCCTGGCTCACCGGCGCGCCGGGGCCGTGCTGGGTGAGACCGCGAATGAGGTGATCGCGCGTCAGCATCCCTTCGACGCGGCCCAGGTTGTCGACCACCGGGAATTCGCGCTGCTCGCCCGCGAGGAGAAGGGCGACGGCATCGGCGATGGTGCTGTAGACCCGCACGGTGTGGAAGTCGGTCACCATCATCTGGGACACGGTCACGCCGCGCCCCGCTGCGCGCGTCTCCACCGCGGCCGCCTCGGCGCCCGCGGCGAGGAAGACGAAGGCGGCGACGAGCATGAGCGAGATGTCCTGCTGATAGAATCCCACGAAGCCGCCCAGCATCGCGAGAAACTGCCCGATGCGGGCGGCTGTCCGTGTGGCGCGCACGTAGGGCACGCGAAAGGCGATCAGCGCGCGGAGCACGCGGCCGCCGTCCATGGGAAACGCCGGGATCAGGTTGAAGAGGAGCAGCCAGAGGTTCACGGCCATCAGCGACGCGAGCAGCGAGCCCGCGAACGGATCGGCCATGTCGAGCCCGCGCGTTGCCCCGGCGAGCGAAAGCCCGGCGTAGATGCCCGCGAAGATGACGAGGTTGACGGCGGGGCCGGCCAGCGCGATCACGATCTCCTCGCGCGGCGCCTCCGGAATGCGCGAGAGCCGCGCGACGCCGCCGATCGGCAGCAGGATCACGTCGGGGGTGTGGACGCCGTAGCGCCGGGCGGCGGTGATGTGCCCGAACTCGTGCAGCAGCACGCAGGCAAAGAGCGCGAGCATCCGCACCACGCTGTCGATCGCGCCCGCGCTGCCGCCGTCCGCGCCGCCGCGGAGGGCCACCCAGCCGAGCAGCAGCAGGAAGGTGACGTGCACCTTGACGTCGGTGCCCGCGATCCTGCCGATGCGGAATGACCAGCTCATGTCAGCGCCCCCGCGGCGGGTTGGCTCGAGTCCCCACTGGAAAGATGTACCGGCGGAGGCCGACGCGAAAACGCGGGCCCGGATTGTTCCGGGCCCGCGTTCGGGGTATGGCGGTCAGACGATCGCGCGGAGGCCGAATCCCGGCTCGGTGCGGGGCAGGGGACGCGAGAGCCGGGGAGCGGGTTCGGCCACCGGGATCTCGTCGAGCAGGGGTTGCAGCTCGGCGATTCGCGCCAGCGCCCGCTGGAAGACGAGCTGCGCCGGCACGGAGCCGAGCTCGAAGGCGCGGATGTAGTGCATGAGCGCCTCGTCCACCGGCAGGACGTTCCGGAGGACGTCCGCCACCTCGAGCGCCATCGCGACGTGGTTGAGGCTCACGGCCTCGTCGGCAACGGAGGCTGCCAGGCGGCAGGCGAGGTTGGTCTCCTCCACGTACTGCGCCCGGCGGCGGAGTGCCTCGATCACGCGGTAGGGCGCGCGCCCGCCCGCGGGCTCGGCCGGATCGGAGGGCTCCTGGCTCCGCTCATCCGGCGTCAGGGCGAGCAGGGCCCGGGCCCGCACGGTTTCCTGCATCTGCATCGGTACCGCAACCTCGCGGAAGTATCGGTGGAGCGCCTCGTCGCTGCCGAGCCGCCCGCGCAGGTGCCGGACGAAGGCGACGGCCTGCGCCTCGTGCGTGGCGCTGAGCGCCTCCCAGGCGCGGGCGTACGCCACCTGGAGCTCGATGCGGACCGGGTCGGGGAATCGGCGGGTTGATATCGAACTGGGAGCGATCATTCTGTACCCCCGGAAAGATTTGGGCGCATGGATTTGAGGATGCGCCGGCCGATATCGCCAGCTTCGTGCCCCTCGGCCGCCCTTTCGGGTGGCACCCGGCCCGGTTCCGGAAAGCGGTTGAGCGGCAAGGGGTTGAACTCGGGAATTCAGACCGAATCTGGCCCGTGGGAGGCCGGGCGGCGCCATCGTTCGCACGCCGCGCCCCGTCGTAGTAGCGCACGCGCCACAGGGCAGGCGCCTCAGGTGCCGTCACATCCTGCGGAATCTCTTTCGTGACGCTCCGGGCGCCATTAGACTTTCGCTTCTCCTCACCCTCGCCGGGAGTCCGCGATCGCCACCTCCGTCTCCGCCCCACCCGCCTGGACCGTCAAGGATTCCGAGAAGCTCTACAACATGAGCGGCTGGGGGCTCGGCTACTTCCGGATCAACGCCGACGGCCACGTCACCGTCCATCCCGACGGCAATCCCAAGCGGGGTCTCGATCTCTTCCACCTCGCGATGGACCTGAACGCGCAGGGGGTGCGGCTGCCGCTGCTGCTCCGCTTCTCGGACATCCTCCGCTCCCGGATCGCCACGCTGGCCGAGCAGTTCGCGCACGCGATCGGCGAATTCGGCTACGAGGGGACCTACACCACGGTCTACCCGATCAAGGTGAACCAGCAGCGCCACGTGGTGGAGGAGATCGTGGAGTTCGGCACGCCGTTCGGCGTGGGGCTCGAGTGCGGCAGCAAGCCCGAGCTGCAGGCGGTGCTGGGCCTCAACGAGAGCACGCGGCACCTGATCGTCTGCAACGGGTACAAGGACGAGGAGTTCATGCGGCTGGCCCTCATGGGGCAGCGGCTGGGCCACACCGTCATGATCGTGATGGAGCAGCTCAACGAGCTCGACGTGCTGCTGCCGGTGGCGGAGGAGATGGGGATCGTCCCCACCATCGGCGTCCGGATCAAGCTCGCCACGGAGGGCTCGGGGCGCTGGGCCAAGAGCGGCGGCGAGAAGTCGAAGTTCGGCCTCGGCGCGGTGGAGCTGATGAAGCTGCTCGACGAGCTCGAGCGGCGCGGGCGGAAGGACATCCTCAAGCTCGTGCACTTCCACCTCGGCAGCCAGATCACCGACATCCGCTACATCAAGGCGGGGCTCGAGGAGATCGGCCGCTACTACGCGGAGCTCTGCGGCATGGGCTTTCAGCTCACCCACGTCGATGTCGGCGGCGGGCTCGGCGTGGACTACGACGGCTCCCGCTCGACCCGGCCGGCCAGCATGAACTACACGATGCGGGAGTACGCCAACGACGTCGTGTACACGCTGGGCACGGTCTGCCGGACGCGGGAGCTCCCGATGCCGCACCTGATCAGCGAGTCGGGCCGGGCCCTCACGGCGCACCACTCGCTGCTCCTCGTCAACGTGATCGACGTGGAATCCCAGATCGAGCCGGTGCCTCCCACGCTTCGCGAGGAGCCGCATCCGCTCCTCGTGGAGATGCACGAGAACCTCGATGCCATGGTGGGCGGCCGCGAGCGGGTCGAGGAGGCCTTCCACGACGCCGTGTTCGCCAAGGAACGGGCGCAGGAGTACTTCGCGAGCGGGGTATTCTCCCTCCGCGACAAGGCCGACGCGGAGCAGCTCTATCTGTGCACCCTGAACGCGGTGTGGGAAGCGATCGCGCCCGACCGCGCGGCCTATCCCGAGATCACGGGGCACATCGAGGCGGCGCTGGTCGATCGGTACTTCTGCAACTTCTCGGTCTTCCAGTCGCTGCCCGACAACTGGGCCATCGACCAGCTCTTCCCGATCATGCCGATCCACCGGCTCGCCGAGAAGCCGAACCGGCGCGGGACGCTGCAGGACGTGACGTGCGATTCCGACGGCGTGATCGACCGGTTCGCCGGCGGACGGAAGGGGAAGCCGTCACTCGAGCTGCATCCGGTGCACGAGGAGCAGCCCTACATCCTGGGCATCTTCCTGACCGGCGCCTACCAGGAAATCCTGGGCGATCTCCACAACCTCTTCGGCGACACCAACGCCGTGCACGTCCAGCTCACGGCGCAGGGCTACGAGATCACCGACCTGGTGCACGGCGACACGGTGAACGAGGTGCTCAACTACGTCCAGTTCCACGGTCCCGACCTGCTCGCCACCTTCCGGCGGAAGGTCAGCGCCGCCCGCGACATCACGCGCCAGGAGGCGAACACCTTCATCGCCGATTACGTGGCCGGGCTCGAGGGGTATACGTACCTGGAAGGGGATGTGCCCGTATAGGGCGGACGGGGCGGGTGAGGGCGGGCGAGGGCGGGCCCGGTCCGCCCGACGCCCCTATCTCCCTCGCTTCCCGATCTCCACGAACGGCCTCTCTCCGCTGCCGACGTAGATCTGGCGCGGGCGGGCGATCTTCTGCTCCTTGTCGAGCAGCATCTCCTCCCACTGCGCGAGCCAGCCGGGCATGCGACCGAGGGCGAAGAGCACCGTGAAGTACTCGGTGGGATAGCCCATCGCCTGGTAGATGAGGCCGGAGTAGAAGTCCACGTTCGGGTACAGCTTCCGCGAGATGAAGTAGTCGTCCTCGAGGGCGATCCGCTCCAGCTCGAGGGCGATGTCGAGCTTGGGGTTGAGGCCCGTCTCGCGGAACACGTCGTCGGCGACGCGCTTGATGAGCTTGGCCCGGGGGTCGTACGACTTGTACACGCGGTGCCCGAAGCCCATCAGCCGGCCCTTGCCCGCCTTCACGCTTTCGATGAAGGCCGGAATGTTCTTCTTCTCGCCGATCTCGTCGAGCATCTTGAGCACGGCCTCGTTGGCGCCGCCGTGGAGCGGCCCGTAGAGCGCCGCGATCCCGGCGGAGATCGCGCTGAACGGATCGACGCCCGACGAGCCGACCGCGCGCACCGCGCTCGTCGAGCAGTTCTGCTCGTGGTCGGCGTGGAGGATCAGCAGGATCTCGAGCGCGCGCTGCAGGACCGGGTTGCCCTGATGCTGGCCGCCGATGCTGAACGTCATGTTGACGAAGTTCCCGATGTAGTCGAGGTCGTTCCGGGGGAACTCGTAGGGCAGCCCGCGGGAATGGCGGAAGAGGAAGGCCGCGATCGTCGGGATCTTGGCCATGAGGCGCACGCGCTGGAGATAGCGGTTGGCCGGATCGTGGATGTTCTTCGCGTCGGGGTAGAACGTCGAGAGCGCGCCGACGACGCCGAGGAGCATGCCCATCGGATGCGCGTCGTAGCGGAACCCCTCGAGGAACTTGATGATGTTGGTGTGGACGTAGGTGTGGTAGGTGATGTCGCTCTTCCACTTCTCGAGCTCCGCCGCCGTCGGCAGCTCGCCCTCCGCCAGCAGATACGCCACCTCGAGGAACGACGCCTGCTCCGCCAGCTGCTCGATCGGGTAGCCGCGGTAGCGCAGGATCCCCTTGTCGCCGTCGATGAAGGTGATCGCGCTCTTGCACGCCGCCGTGTTCATGAACGCGGGATCGTAGGTCATGAGCCCGAAATCGTCGGCATCCACCTTCACCTGCCGCAGGTCCATCGCCTTGATGGTGCCGAGCGATACCGGGACGTCGTACGACTGGCCGGTGCGGTTGTCGGTGATGGAGAGAGTATCTTTGGCCACGACGGCATCCTTGGGCTCGAGCGAGGGCTGACTGGCGCGGGTGCGGCCAAAAAGATAGTCGGAGGAGAATCGTGGTCAAACGGGCGCTGACCCTCGCCGAGCGGGCCCGCGGCATGCTGCTCGGACACGCGGCGGGCAACGCGCTGGGGCTTCCCACCGAGGGCCTCGGCGCGGACGAGATCGCGCGCCGCTGGCCCGCGGGCGTGCGGGAGGTGGAGCGGCGCGACACGCCCGACTCGCCGTGGGACGATGACGTCGCGCTGAGCCTCATCCTGGGCGAGGAGCTCCTGTCCTCGCCCGTCGACCTGCGGCGCATCATGCAGCGCTGGGCCGCCTGGGCGCAGCGCGATGGACGGGGCCTCGGCCGGCAGACCGGCGACGCGCTCCGCCACTTCGAGACGCACGGCACGCCGCCCACCGCAGCCGGCCGCCCGACCAACGGCCCGCTCTCGCGCACCCTCCCGCTCGCGCTCGCGACGCTGGGCTCCGCCCGGAACCGCCTCAGCGCGAGCTGGCACGTCGCGGCGCTGACCCATCCCCATCCGGAGGCGGGGTGGGCCGCGGTCGCGCTCACCGTGGCCGCGGCGCGCCTCCTCGCCGGTCATCGCGACTTCGTGCCGGACGTGCTCGAAGTGCTGCGCGCCAACGAATCGCCGGCGTCGGTCGTAGATGCGGTGCGGCGGGTCCCCATCGAGCGCCGGGAGCGGCTCCCCCTCGAGTCCGCCGGCGTGGGTCTCGCCGCGGCGACCCTCGAGATCGCGCTCTGGTTTGCGTGGCATGAGCCCGATCTCGAGCGTGGCCTCGCGTGGCTCGCGGCTGCCGGCGGCGACAGCGATACCAACGCGGCGGCCGCCGGCGGGCTCATGGGCGCCAGGGACGGTGAAGCGGCAATTCCGGCTCGCTGGCTCGCGGCGCTTCCCGACGCGGACCGCCTCCGGCGGCTGGCGGACGCCCTCGCCGCCCCGCACATTCCCGACAGCGCATCCTCCAACCCGAGCGAATCATGATCAAGCGTTTCGCATGTCTCGCCCTCCTCGTGACGGCGGCCCCTCTCGGCGCGCAGACCGGCGTGGATACCGCCGGCGCCGGCGCCATCATCAATCAGGCGATGGACCACTCGGATGTCATGAAGAATCTCGAGTATCTCGCCGATATGATCGGTCCCCGCCTCACGGGCTCCCCCGCGATGCGGAAGGCGAACGAGTGGACGGCCCAGCGCTTCCGCGACTACGGCCTGACGGCGAACCTGGAGCCGTGGGACTTCGGCGTCACGTGGGAACGGGGCACGGTCAGCGCCCGACTCCTCTCCCCGTTCCCGCGCGCCGTGGTGGCCGAGAGCTGGGCGTGGACGGCGGGCAACGGCGGAAAGGCCGCGGCCGGTCCGGTGGTGCACGTGAACGTGTCGAGTCCCGAG
>JAICUF010000202.1 GCA_025935995.1 Gemmatimonadales bacterium | reverse complement strand
AGTACGCGAGCGATGCACTCTGCCGGACGCTCGAGGCGTCCGGCCGGGGCTACCGCTGGCTGCCGATCCTGGGCGGCAGGCGGCGCCAGCTGCCCGATTCGCCCAACACGGGATGGCGCTCCGCCGCCTTCCGCGGCTATGCCGACTATCTCGCGACCGAGCCGTTCGCCGACGGGCTGTTCGAGCTGACGATGATGGCGGGCGGACTGCGCACCGCGGTCATGTGCGCCGAGGCGGTGTGGTGGCGCTGTCACCGCTCGCTCATCGCCGACGTCCTGCTCGTGTCGGGCGTCGACGTGACGCACATTCTGGGTCCCGGCAGCGCCGCGCGGCATCCGTACACGCCGCCGGCGCGCGTGGTGCACGGCATGCTGACCTATCCCGCGGAGTAGCGCGATGCGGCTCACGGCGGTGACGCTCGCGATCGGACTCCTCGTCTCCGGCTGCACCGGCGAGCGCCGCGCCGCGGGACCGGCGACGTGGCGCCTCGTGGAGGATCTCCGGATGGGCGGCGCCGACAGCGGGGCGTCGAGCTTCAGCGACATCCGCGGGCTCGCGGTGACGCCGGCGGGCGGGATCCTCGTCCTCGACTACCAGCCGCAGGAGATCCGCCTCTTCGATTCCGCCGGCCGCTTCGTGAAGGTCGTGGCGCGGAAGGGGGAGGGACCGGGCGAGATTACGTCGGCCAACGGCATGGCGGCGGGCCCCGACGGCCGCCTGGTGGTCAACGACCCGCAGAGCCGCCGCTTCTCGATCTACGACGCCTCCGGGGCGTTCGTCGAGCAGCATGTGGTGCCCGGCTGGGGATACGGGTACCTGTGGAACGGCGGCGTCGACACGGCGGGGAGGACGTACGAGGCGTTCTACGTCCGCCGCGACACGCTGCACATTCCATCGATCCGGCGCTTCAGCCCCGATTTCTCCAGCACCGATACGCTGCCGATGCCGCCCTGCATGAGCGACCTCAAGCGGGAGAGCTATCTCTTCCAGTCGAAGGAGCGGAACGGCGTGATGGGCGTGCCGTACACCGCCGAGGTCGTCGGATACGTGGATGACCGCGGCTCCGCGTGGTGCGCTCGTTCGGATGAGGACCTCGTGATCCAGATGAACGCCGAATCGGGCGACACGGTGCGCACGATCCGCGGCACGCGCGCCGCGGCCCCCATCACCGCCGCCGAGCACGATTCGGCGGTCGCCGGTGTCGAGGCGTTCGCGAAGCAGCTCGGCGCCACCGGCTGGGACCTCTCGCGCATCGGGAAGCTGCGCCCCATCATCCTGAATTTGAGCACCGACGATGCGGGCCGGCTCTGGGTGCTCACGGGGGCCGCCGACAGCGTGTCGATCTACGATGTATACGACAGAGACGGGGCGCCGCTCGCGACGGTGCGCGCGAATTTCACCGGCAGCTCCGTGCCGGGATGGCATCCGGTGATCCGTGGCGACCGCTTCTACACCATCGTCACCGATGCGGACGGCGTCCCCGCCGTGGTTCGCGCCCGGCTCGAGCACACACCCTGATCCGATCGTCGTCCGCCGCTCCCTCGACCTTCCACGCGAGGTGACAGGATGCCGCGCTACCCGAAGTACCAGCCCGACCGCCTGCAGATCATCCGCACGACCGAACGTCCGGCCACCTGGAGCTTCACCCGGGAGCCGGTGAGCGGCACCGAGTTCACCTACGCGGTGGTGGACGGCAACTTCCGGAGCCGGAACGTGTGGGAGTTTACCGTCCGCGTGCCCGACGGGCGCGACGAGCGGGTCGAGGTGCGCCCGCGGCTCACGCCCGCGCTCGCCGCGTGGGCGGGACTCGAGCGGCGCTCGCTCACTTTTACGCGGGCCAGGAAGTCCGCGTACCGCGGCTGGCTCTACTGTCAGATCGCGCTGGCCGATCCCACCGGCGAGCGCACCACGGACGACGTCCGGATCGGCCAGCGCGCGTCGCTCCCGCCCTGGTTCGCGACCTTCGAGTCGCGGCTCCGCCGGAAGGAGACGGTGCGTGCCACGCGCGCCAACGACGCCGACGAGCTCATTGCCCTCGTCCGGCCCGACGAGCACGACCGCATGATCGCGCTCTTCTTCGCCACCAAGGTCTGGGTCCTCAAGGAGTCGGTCGTCCTGCCGGCCTGAGCCGGCGCACTCTCACATTCCCGGAGGCGGCATGTCGCGAATGAACGGCGGCAGGATCCTGATCGGCGGGCTGGCGGCGGGCGTGGTGATGAACGTGATCGACGCGCTCGCGAACGGGATGTTCCTCGCGACGCGGTGGAAGGAGGAGTCCGACCGCATCGACCCGACGCTGGT
>JAICUF010000159.1 GCA_025935995.1 Gemmatimonadales bacterium | reverse complement strand
CGGGACGGGCAGGACGGGCAGGCGGAGCGCTGGCGGTGGTCGCCGCGCTGGCGGGCGGGGCGGACGCGCTGGCGGGACAGGCCCCGCCGGCCTTTGCGCATCCGCTCGGGGCGGTGATCAATGTGGCGACGGTGGGACGGGAGGGGTCGAAGTCGCTGGTGCACATCGTGTACGGGATCCCGGGGGAGAACCTGACCGGCGCCGAAGCGGACGGGTACTGGCATTACCCGGTCTCGCTCCAGTTTGCCGCGTACGACTCGGCCGACGACGTGGTGGCGTCGGCGGACACGACCGTCGTCCTCGCGACGCCGGCGCGGGTGGCGGCGGGGTCGATGCTGTTCGGGCGGTTCGTGGTGGCGGTGCCGCCGGGCCGGTACGGGTACCGCATGACGCTCGCCGAGGGGGACAGCACGGGGATGGTGACGCAGCGCGATTCGCTGGTGGTACCCGGGTTCGACGGCGCCGGGCTCGTCATGAGCGATGCCGTGCTCGGCTGGCGGCGCATCTCGCTCACCTGGCAGCAGGGGACGGACACCGTCTATCTGAGCCCGTTCCACAGCTATTTCGGCGTCGCGGAGCTGGAACTCTACTACGAGGTCTACGGCATGGCGGGGGGCTCGAGCTATCAGACCGAGATCCGCGTCTCGGATCGCCGGGGCAAGCCGGGCGACGCCCCGCTCGTCGAAGTCCGCTTCGGCGGCCGCGCGGGGGACGGGATGACGAGCGGCCGGCGCACCATCGACCTCAGCGAGTTCCGGCCGGGCGCGTACTGGCTCGACCTCATCGTGACCGATCAGGCGGGACGCCACGCCGAGCGGCGCACCTGGTTCGAGGTGACGCCTCCACCCAAATCCCGCGCGTGACGACTCCCGAGCGGGTTCCACCGACGGTCAAGGGGCTCTCCCTCGTCTCGCTCTTCAACGACTTCGCGAGCGAGATGGTCTACCCGCTGCTGCCCGCCTTCATCTCGCGGACGCTGGGCGGGAGTGCCGCGATCATCGGCGCGCTCGACGGCGCGGCGGACCTCACGTCGGCCATCCTCAAGTGGGTGAGCGGGCGGCTGGCGGACCGTCCGGGCTGGCGGCGGCCGCTCATCCTCGTCGGGTACGCGACGGCGGTGCTGGTGCGGCCACTCATCTCGGTCGCATCGGCTGCGTGGCAGGTGGTGGGATTCCGCGTGATCGACCGCGTGGGGAAGGGGATCCGGACGCCGCCCCGCGATGCGCTGATCGCCGAAGTGACGCCGCTCGCAGTGCGGGGGCGCGCATTCGGGTTCCACCGCGCCGCCGACCACTTCGGGGCGGTGATCGGCTCGCTCGCGGCATGGTATCTCCTCCGGCGGGGCGCCGACGTCCGCGGAGTGATCGAGTGGAGCATCGTGCCGGGGGTCGTGGCGTTCGTGGCGCTCGCCATCATTCTCCGGCGACGCGGGAGGGCCGCGGAAGCACCGGCCGCCGCGCCGCGCGAGGACGCCGAAGGACGGGTCTTCTGGGCGCCGGTCATCGCGCTCGCGCTGATCGTCCTCGCGCGCGTGCCCGAAGCGCTCATGCTGCTCCGGCTCCAGGACCTGGGCGTGCCCGTCGCGACGATCCCGCTGGTCTGGGCCGCGCTGCACGTGGTGCGAAGCGGCGGGTCGTATCCCGGCGGGCGGCTTACCGACACGCTGGGTCCGCGGTGGACCGTCGCCGCGGGCGCCGTGCTCTTCGCGGCGGTCGTGGGCGCGCTCGGCCTGCCGCTCCGGACGGGCATCGCGATCGCGGTCTTCCTCGCCTTCGGCCTCGTCGCCGGCCTCACCGAATCCGCCGAGCGGGCGATGGTCGCGCGGCTCGCGCCGGTGAAGACGGGGCGGGGATTCGGCGCGTACCACGCGCTCACCGGGCTCGCGGCGCTGCCTGCCGGCATCGTCTTCGGCGAGCTGTACCAGCGGCTCGGCGGGGGAATCGCGTTCGGCGTATCCGCGGGGCTGGTGCTGCTGGCCGCGGTCGCCTGGACTGCCGCGGCGCCGAGGGTCCGCGTCGCAAGCTGAAACCTCGGATAGCGCCGACCGTACGGGATGCGCCGAGTCCCCCAGCCAAGGAGCATCCGTGCGCATCCCGATGATCGTCGCGATCGCCCTCGCCGTCCCGCTCATGTCGCTTGCCGCCCAGGCGCAGGCGCCCACGGCCACTGCAGCAAGGCCAGCCGCCTCCGACTCCACCAGCCATGATCCGTGGGGGGCGACTCCCGCCGGCAGGTACGCGCTGGTGGCCGACGTCGACGGCAGCCCGCGGAATGCGACCCTCACGATGACGATCGACTCGACCACGCACCAGACGAAGGCGATCATCGCGGTCGAGGGCGGTGAGACCGACGAGATGACGGTCAAGGTGAACGAGCCCGAGCTCGTCCTCGAGACGGACACGCCCGACGGCCTGATGACCATCCGGCTCAGGCGGCACGGGAACGATCTGACCGGCGCCTGGATGCGGGGACTCAACGGCGGGACCATCAAGGGCGCCCTGGCTCCCTGACACGCCGCGCGCTGGCGGAGCGCCTCGTCCGGCTGCACCTTGGGGCGGAGTTCCTCTCGCGGGACCCGCCCCTCTCTGCACACCGGAGCCGCCATGGCCGAACGCGATCGCGACCAGTGGGGCGAACGGCTCGAGCGCCGCTTCGGCATCGGCACTGCCACCTCCGTCATCATCGGCCTCACGATCGGCACCGGCATCTTCGCCTCGCCCGCGGGGGTGGCGCAGCCGCTGGGCTCGCCCGGGCTCATCCTCCTCGCGTGGGGGCTGGGCGGCGCGATCGCGATCGCCGGCGCGCTCAGTCTGGCGGAGCTGGCGGCGGCATTGCCGCGATCTGGCGGATACTTCAACTACCTCGTCGAGGCCTGGGGACCGGCGCCGGCCTTTGCCTACGGATGGGTCGAGCTGTTCGTGATCGCGCCCGCCACGCTGAGCGCCTGCGCGATCATCTTCGCGCAGTATCTCGCCTGGTTCATTCCCATGGGGCACGGGGCGGAGACGGCCGTCGCCGCGATCATCCTCCTGTTCGTGACGACGGTCGCCTGGCTCGGGACCGGCGCCGCGGGCCTCGTCGTCGCGATCGCGACCACGGCCAAGTACGCGGGACTCATCGTCCTGGCGCTCCTCATCTTCGCGCTGGGGAGCGGGAGCGCCCACATGAGCGCGGGGCATGCCGCCGTGCCGTCCGGGATGAAAGTCATCCCCGCGATGCTGACGGCGCTCTTCGCGGCGCTGTTCACCTACGACGGGTGGGGCGACGGTGCGCGCATCGCGGGGGAGATCCGCGATCCGGCCCGCAACGTCCCGCGGTCGATGCTGCTCGCCGTCGCGCTCGTCACGGCCATCTACCTCGTCGTGAACGCCGCGTATCTCTTCGTGCTGCCGGCGGACGTGCTGGCGAAGTCACCGCTCGTCGCGGCCGATGCGGTGAGCCGGCTTCCCGGCGTCGGGCGGATCGCCGCGGGGCTCGTGTCGGCGCTGGTCGTGGTGTCGGTGTTCGGCGTGATGCTGGCGTGCGCCGTCGCCTACCCGCGCACCCAGTTCGCGATGGCCGAGCGCGGACTCTTCCCCGCGGCGGCGGCGCGGATATCGCCGCGCTTCGGGACGCCGTCGGTCGCGATCTGGATCGTGGGCGCGATGTCGCTGCTCTTCCTCGTCGGCGGCACCTTCCAGCGCCTCGCCAACCGCATGCTGCTGGGCCTCTGGCCGTTCTACGTGCTCTGCGTCATGGGAATCTTCATCCTGCGCCGCACCCGTCCGGAGCTTCCCCGGCCGTACCGGGCCTGGGGGTATCCGGTGGTGCAGGCGCTGTTCGTGATCGCCGGTCTGGCGCTGATGATCAACGCGTCGGTGGACGACCCGGTGAACGCCGGCGTCACGTTCGGGTTGGCGGCGCTGGGGATGGTGGTGTATCCGGTGTGGAGACGGGCGGCGGGGGCGGACGCGCGGCCTCGCGCGCCTCGCGCGCTCGACGGCTGAAGCCGCCGCTCGGCCGAGGGCCCTGAAGGGCCGTCGGGGGGGCGACACTTCCTCAGGAGGCGCACAGCCGCTTCGCGCGGTCCATCATCCTTTCGCCGTTCCGCCCTTCTGCCCTCCCGTCCCGCCGTCCTACCTCACCACATCCCACCCGAACCTCAGAATCACCCCGGCCACCACCACCAGAAACAGCGGCCGCACGAAGGCGCT
>JAICUF010000204.1 GCA_025935995.1 Gemmatimonadales bacterium | reverse complement strand
GGCAGCGCACCCGCCGCGCGACCCAGCAAGCGCCCGCCCGACGACGTCACACCGATCACCGCCGACATGACGACGGCGGAAATCCTGGCGAGCTCGCCGCCCGCCCGCGGCCGCCGCGCCCGCAAGCGCGACACCGCCCGCAGTCTCGGCGTCTACGACGCCGACAAGGACATCCTCGACCAGTACCTCTACGAGGTGAGCCTCACCCCGCTCCTTACCGCGCAGCAGGAGATCGCCATCGCGCGCCGGGTGCGGGCCGGCGATCCCGAGGCGATGGAGGAGCTGGTCAAGCGGAACCTCCGCTTCGTCATCTCGGTCGCGAAGAAATACCAGAACCGCGGCCTCGCGCTCACCGACCTGATCGGCGAGGGGAATGTCGGGCTCATGACGGCGGCACGGAAGTTCGATCCCGACCAGGGCGTCAAGTTCATCTCCTACGCCGTGTGGTGGATCCGCCAGGCCATCCTCGCCGCCCTCGCGCGCCATGGCCGCACCGTGCGCGTGCCGCTCAATCGCACCGCCGACCTCTCGCGCATCATCCGCACCTCGGAAACGCTGCGCCAGGAGCTCCGCCGGGAGCCGACGCCCGAGGAGATCGCGCAGGTCACCGGCCTCTCGCCCGACGTCGTGCAGGCGCTCGCCGCGCTCAATACCGCCGACGTCCGGCTCGATGCGCCCCTCGACCCCGACGGCGACCGCTCTCTCATCGACCGCTTCTCCGCCGAGGGCCAGGACGCCGAATCGCAGGCGATGGAGCACTTCCTGGCGGAGGAGATCGACCACGCCCTCGGCACGCTGCCGCCGCGCGACGCCAAGGTGCTGCGGCTCTACTTCGGCCTCGACGGCGGCCGCGAGCACACCCTCGAGGAGATCGGCGGGATGCTCGGCGTCACGCGCGAGCGGGTGCGGCAGCTCCGCGATCGCGCGCTCAAGCGGTTGCGCGAAGGCGACGTCGGCCGCGCGCTGGCGAGCTTCGCGGCCTGACGGTAGCTTTTGCCGCGTGCAGCGTCTGGACGCCCTTCGAGCCCCCGGCCGATCCGAATTCATCTCGCAGGTGGGACGCTGGACGCTCGGCGCCACGCGGGCCCTCGGCGACGTTTCCGTCTGGCGGCCGCTCGTCATCGGGCACATGCGCCGGCTCGGCGTCGACTCGATTCCCATCGCCGTCTTCATCGCCATCTTCACCGGCATCGTTCTCGCCCTCCTCGCCTCGTACATCTTCACCGGCGCGATGCCGCTCTACATGGTGGGCGCCCTCGTCGGCAAGACGGTGATGATGGAGCTCGGCCCCGTCCTCACGGGCATGGCGCTGGCCGGCCGGGTCGGCGCCAACATCGCGGCGGAGATCGGCACCATGCGCGTCACCGAGCAGGTGGACGCGCTCGAGACGCTGGGCTACGATCCGCGCTCCTACCTGGTGGTGCCGCGCGTCATCGCCGCGACGCTCATGTTTCCGGTCATCACCGCGTTTGCGGTCGCCGTGGGCGTGCTCGCGGGGTGGGTGACGTCGGTCAACCTCCTCGACCTCTCGAGCGTCGAGTTCCTCAAGGGGTTGCGGCTCTTCTACCACTTCAAGGATCTCTGGTTCGGCCTCGTGAAGAGCGCAAGCTTCGGTGCGGCCATCGCGCTGATGGGCTCGCTCCGCGGCCTCGCCGCGCGCGGCGGCGCCGTGGGCGTGGGCGAGGCCACGACGCGCGCCGTGGTGCTCGGCTGCGAGGCGATCCTGGTGCTCGACGCCTTCTGGGCGCTGGTGCTCCTGTGATCCGGCTGGATGGCGTGTGCAAGGCGTTCGGGCCGCGCGTGATCCTCGACGGCCTCACGCTCGACATCCCCGATGGCCGGAACACCGTCATCATCGGCCGCTCCGGCAGCGGCAAGAGCGTGACGCTCCGCTGCATCGTCGGCCTCCTGCAGCCCGATGCCGGCGCGGTGCGCGTGGACGACACCGTGGTCGGCGAGCTCGACCGCGACGGCCTGACCGCGCTCCGGAGCCGGATCGGCTACGTCTTCCAGTTCGCCGCCCTCTTCGACTCCATGACCGTGGCCGAGAACATCGCGCTCGGCCTCACGCGGCGCGGGATCGGCGTCGACGAGATCGCCGGGCGCGTCCGCGAGAGCCTGGCGCTGGTGGACCTCGCCGGCACCGAGGGCAAGTATCCCGCCGAGCTCTCGGGCGGCATGCGGAAACGGGTGGGAATCGC
>JAICUF010000009.1 GCA_025935995.1 Gemmatimonadales bacterium | reverse complement strand
TGCCGGACTCGCCCTCGGTCACCAGGCGGACGGTGCGGCGCTCCTTCCCGCGGCGGAGATCGACCGAAATCGTGTCGTCGGGCGAAAGGCGGGCCGCGAGCTCCACCAGCCGGAGGCCGGGGCCCGACTGGTCGTCATCGGCCATGGCGCGCTTCGCGTCCCGATCCACCAGCGTGGTGCCGTCCAGCCGGGTGATGATGTCGCCGGTGCGGATCCCCGCCTTCGCGGCCGGTCCGCCGGGGGTGACGCTCTGCACCAGCGCGCCGATCGAGTCGGTGTCGCCGGCCCTGAGGCTCACCGTGACGCCGAGCCGCGGCCGGCGGTCGAGCAGCACCTTCATGAGCCGCTCGGGCTGGGCCTCCCGCTCGATCTGCACCCGGGTCCGGGGCGGGAGCGCACGCTCGACCTGCTGGGCGCCCAGCGGCGCCGCGGCGAGGAGGAGCAGGACGGGGCAGAGTGACTGCGCGTTCATCGTCGATCTCCTTGTGGGGACTCAGAGTCCCACGTTGCTGGCACGGGTCACGTGCACGTCCACCAGCGCGTTGAGCAGGCCCACCCGCTCGCGCCACAGCTGGAGCATCCGTGCCTCCTGCTGTTCCTCCTCCACCCGCTGCACCTGCCGGAGCTGCGCCGCCTCGAGCTGCTGGTCGAGCTCCGCGATGCGGTCTTCCAGCGCCTGGGAGACCCGCGCGGTGCGGCCGTCGATGACGCGAAGCTCCGGGTTGTACTCCTCCAGCGCCGACTCGAGCACCTGCGAGCGCTCCCTGGCCGCGGCGATCTCCGCCGAGGCATCGGCCGCCTCGGGACGCGCGACGTCACCCCAGAAGAGCGCGAGGGCGACCGAGGCGGCGGCCAGGAACCCCGCCACGCCGGTCCACCGCTGCTGCCAGCGCCGGCTCTCGATCCGCTGTCGGAGCCGCACCGCGGGCCAGAGATCGCGAGAGGGGCGAAGCGCGGGCAGCGCCCGGAGGCGCGCGGCCCGCTGGTGCAGCCGCTCCAGCTCGCCGCGGCACGCGGCACAACTCTCCATGTGCTCGCGGGCGGCGACGTCGCCCGGCTCGACGCCAGGCTCCCGCAGCGCGAGCAGTGCCTCCATGCTCAGGTGGCTCATGCGTCCACCTCCTCTCCCAGCCAGCGGCGCAGGCGTACATGGGCCCGCGCGAGTTGCGACTTCGAGAAGCTCACCGTCCGACCCATCATCGCAGCGATCTCTTCGTGGGTGTATCCCTCGACGTCGTGCAGCCAGACCACCGCCCGCGAGGTTTCGCTCAGCCGCTCGAGCGCCGCCTCCAGGTCCATCCGGAGCGCGGTGTCCTCCCGGCGCGAGGGGGCGGTCGCGTCGTCCAGCTCGTCGGTGTCGCGGTACCTGTTCCGCCGGAGCCGCATCAGCGCCTTGCTGGCGGCGATGCTCCGGACCCATCCCCAGAGACTTCCCTCCCCCCGGTACCGCCCGATGCTGCGGCAGACCTCGAAGAAGGTTTCCTGGAGCACGTCCTCGGCGTCCTCGGCGGTGCGGCAGATCCGCCTGGCGAGGGTGTAGACCGGGCTTTCGAAGGCCCGGAACAGCTTTTCGAGCGCCGCCGCGTCGCCCTGCCGGGCGCCGGCAAGCACGGCGTCCGCGTTGGCGACCAGGTAGGGATCCATGGGCAGGGTCCGGGTAAGCGTCATGGTACGGTAAAGATGCGGGGGTGGGGCGGAGGGTTGCAGGGACAGGCGGACGGGGCGGACCTATATTCCGCCATGCCCGCCCCGGCGCCGACCTCCCCCCCCGACTTCCACGTCTGGCTGCACCACCTCGCCGACGAGGCGGACGCGGCGTACCTGTATGCGGAGCTGTCGCGGGCGGAGCGGGACCCAAAGAAGGCGCGGCTGTATGCCCAGCTCTCGGACGTGGAGAAGCGGCACGTCGAGATGTGGCGGACGCTCCTGCTGGAGCACGGCCGGGAGGCGCCGGTGCCGGCGCCGTCCTTCGGGGCCCGGTCCCGCGCCTGGCTGGCGCGGCGGGTGGGAAGCGGGATCCTGCTTCCGATGCTCCTGGAGGAAGAGGGGCGCGAGGTGAAGGGGTATCTGGACCTGTACCGGGAGGGCCCCGATGCCGCCAGCGGGCCCACGGCGCTGACCCTCGCCAAGGAATCCAAGGAGCACGCGGAGACGCTGGCCAGCATGGGGGGCGGCTCGAGCGAGCCGTGGCACCGGACCGGCGCGGGCGGATTCCTGCGGAACCTGGTCTACGGGTTCAATGACGGCCTGACCGCCAACTTCGGCCTCGTCGCGGGAATGATCGGCGCGCAGGGCCGCCTGGGCGGGACGAACCATGCGCTGCTCGTGGCGGGCCTGGCCGGCGCGGTGGCCGACGCCCTCTCGATGGGCGCCTCGGGCTACCTCGCCGCCAAGAGCGAGCGCGAGGTGTTCGAGCACGAGATCGCGATGGAGCGGGAAGAGATCCGGGTGATGCCGGACATCGAGCGCGAGGAGCTGAGCCTCATCTATCAGGCCAAGGGCATTCCCGAGGCGCAGGCGGAGCTGCTCGCGACGCAGGTGATGGCCGATCCCGAGCGGGCACTGGAGGAGAAGGTGCGCGAGGAGCTCAAGATCGGCGAAGCCACCAGCACGCCGATGCGGGAGGCGTGGATCACCGGCACGGCGACGGCGCTCGGTGCCTTCATCCCGGTGGCGCCGTTCCTCGTGAGCCACGGCCCGTGGGCAATCTGGACCTCGTTCGCGATCGCCATGCTCTCCCACTTCGCGGTCGGCGCCGCGCGGAGCTTCTTCACGGGCCGCGGCGTGGTGCGGAGCGGGATGGACATGTTCGTCGTGGGCCTGGGCGTCGCGGCGATCGGCTACTTCGTCGGCGACTGGCTCACCCGGCTCCTCTGACGGCCCGCTAGCCCACCAGCAGGTTGAGGAGGCGGTTGGCGACGTAGATCCGCTTCCGCACCTCTTTCCCTCCGACGAACCGCGCGGTCGTCTCGTCGGCGAGGGCCGCGGCCACGACGTCGGCCTCGGCCGCGTCGCGCGCCACCGTGACCCGCGAGCGGGTCCTGCCGTTCACCTGCACCGCCACCTCGACCTCGTCCTCCACCGCGAGCGCCGGATCCCATTCCGGCCAGAGCTCGTCGAACACCGACGTCCGGTGGCCCAGCCGCTCCCAGCACTCCTCGGCGAAGTGCGGCGCGAAGGGCGCGAGCATGATCACGAGGTCCTGCACCACCTGACGGTCGCAGCAGTTCGTGTCCCGGAGGGCGTTGACCAGCTTCATGTAGTCCGCGATCGCCGTGTTGTAGTGCAGCCCCTCGATCGCCTCCGTCGCGCTCCTGATCGTCTGGTGCCACTTCACCGTGACGTCATGCCGCACCTCGCCCCCGCACATGTCCTCCCGCACGCACTCGCCGACGATGCCCCAGACCTTGTCGAGGAAGCGCCGGGGGCCGGCGATCCCCTCGTCCCGGAAGTCCCCGCCTTCCTGGAACGGCCCGAGGAACATGAGGTAGGTGCGGAAGGTGTCGGCGCCCCAGCGGGTGATGTACTCGTCCGGCACCACGACGTTGCCACGCGACTTGGACATCTTGGCCCCGTCCTTCACGATGAGGCCGTGCGCGCGGAAGCGGGTGAAGGGCTCGTCGAAGTTCACGAGGCCGAGGTCGTGCAGCACCATCGCGATGAACCGCGAGTAGAGGAGGTGGAGCACGGCGTGCTCGTTTCCCCCGATGTAGGTCGCGACGGGGCACCAGCGCCGCGTGAGCTCCTGATCGAACGGCCGGTCGTCGAAGCCGGTGCTCGGGTAGCGGAGGTAGTACCACGCCGAGTCGAGGAACGTATCCGAGACGTCGGTCTCCCGCCGGGCGCGGCGGCCGCACACCGGACACGGGACGTAGTACCATTCGCCATGGCGGGCGAGAGGCGAGACGCCGCTGTCGTCGGGCCGGAAGTCCTCGATCGGCGGGAGCACCACCGGGAGGTCCGCCTCCGGCACCGGCACCGCGCCGTGGTCGTCGCAGTAGATCATCGGGATGGGCGGCCCCCAGTAGCGCTGGCGCGAGATGCACCAGTCGTGGAGCCGGTACTGGACCACGCCCTTCCCTGCCCCGCTCGTTTCGAGCCAGCGGATGACGGCGCCCTTCGCCGTCTCGGCCGGAAGGCCGGTGAATTCGCCCGAGTCCATGAGGCGGCCGTTGTCATCCAGCACGGGCACGACCGAGAGCCCGTACTTCGTGGCGAATTCGAGGTCGCGCTCGTCGTGGGCCGGCACGGCCATGATGGCGCCGGTGCCGTACTCCATGAGCACGTAGTCGGCGATCCAGACCGGGATCATCCGGCCGGTGGCCGGGTTCCGGGCAAAGGCGCCGGTGAACACGCCGGTCTTGTCCCGCTCGGCGATCTTCCGGCTCACGAGGTCCTTCGCGTTCGCGGCCGCGCGATACGCGTCCACCGCGTCGCGCTGCGCCGCGCTCGTGAGATCGGCCACCAGCGGGTGCTCGGGCGCGAGCACCATGAACGTCGCGCCGAAGATGGTATCGGGCCGCGTGGTGAAGACGCGAATCGCCTGACCATGCTCGAGGGCGAACTCGATCTCCGCCCCCTCCGAGCGGCCGAGCCAGTTGCGCTGCGCGGTGACGGTGGTGTCGGACCAGTCCATCTTCGTCCGGTCGTCGAGATCGGCGAGCAGGCGGTCGGCGTACTCGCTGATCCGGACGAACCACTGCTCGAGCGTGCGCTGCTCGACCCGCGTCCCGGGATGCCGCTCGCAGAAGCCGTTGATCACCTGCTCGTTGGCAAGCACCGTCTTGCACTCGGGGCACCAGTTGACCGCCGCGTACTTCCTGTAGGCCTTCCCCGCCTTGAAGAGCTGGAGAAAGAGCCACTGGGTCCACTTGTAGTAGGCGGGATCGGTGGTGGAGAGCTCGTGGCGCCAGTCGACCATGAGGCCGATGCGCGTGAGCTGGCGCCGGAAGTTCTCGATGTTCGCCGGGATGAGCTTCGCAGGGTGGGTCCCCACCTTGATCGCGAAGTTCTCGCTGTGGATGCCGAAGGCGTCGAAGCCCATCGGCTCGAAGACCTGATAGCCCTGGAGCCGCTTGAAGCGGCCGTAGACATCGCTGCCGGTGAAGGCGAACATGTTCCCCACGTGCAATCCCTCGGCGGAGGGATAGGGAAACATCATGAGGTTGTAGTAGGGGCGCTCGGCCCGCTCGAGATCGGGCCCGTTGGTGCCGCGCTCGGCCCAGCGCGCCTGCCACTTCGCTTCGATTGCCTCGGGCCGATAGCTGTCGGCGTCGGCCGCGGCGGTCGCCGGGCCCCGGTTGGGTTCGCTCATCTGATCACTGCCTCTGGGCCGCGCGCGCGGCGCTGCGTCATCGGTTGACAGGAGTCGCCAAATCTAGAGGGGGGCGGGAGTTGCCGCCAAGGCGAAGGCCTGCCGCCGACTCCGCCTGTCCGCCGTGGAAACCGCCCGCGTCCGCCGCCGTAGGACGCGCATGACTCTTCGCCTCCGGCACCTCGCGGCCCTGCCCCTCGCGCTGTCATCGCTCTCCGCACAACAACAGGTGGTTCCGGCGCCGCCGGTGCCCGGCCGGCTCCTCGACATCGGCGGGGGCCAGCGGCTGCATCTCAACTGCCGCGGCAGCGGCGCGCCCGCCGTGCTGTTCGAGTCGGGCGCCGGCGACTTCTCGTTCGTCTGGTCGCTGGTGCAGCCGGACGTGGCGCGGCGAACGACGGCGTGCAGCTATGACCGGGCCGGCTACGCCTGGAGCGACCCGGGGCGCCGGCCGCGAAGCTATCGCCAGCTCGCGCTCGAGCTTCACACGGCACTCGCGCGCGCCGGCGTACCGGGGCCCTACCTCCTGGTCGGCCAGTCGTACGGCGGCCTCGTGGTGCGCGGGTTCGCCGCGGCGTATCCGCGCGAGGTGTCGGGGATGGTCCTGGTGGACGCGGCGCACGAGGATCAGCGCATCATGTCCGACGGCAGGCTGGTGGCAATCCGGAGCTGGGCCCGGGGCCGCGTCGCACCGCCGCCGGCGATCGCGCTCGACCAGGCCTTGCTCGACTCGCTTCGGCGCGCTCACGCGACACCGGGACGCGACACCCTTCTCGACGCGCCGCTCATGCGGCTGGGACCGGCGGAACAGCGCCTCTGGCGGTGGGCGATGAATCTTCCCCTCGGCGCCGCGGCGCGGGCGCTCGAGATGGACTGGTCGCCCGAAGAGCTGGCGCGGATGCACGAGGCGCGTCGGCGGGCGCCGCGGTCCCTCGGTACCCTGCCGCTCATCGTCATCGAGCGGGCACCGGATCCCGCCGATCCCCTCTCCGGCGAGCACCATGCGAATCAGCTCGACCTGACCCGGCTCTCCGACCGGAGCCGGCTGGTGACCGCCGCCCGTGCCGGGCACAACATCCACCTCGAGGATCCGGCCCTCGTGGTCCAGGCCATCGACTCGCTGCTCGCCGGCGGCCCGGGGCCCGTCACGCGGCACGCTCCTTGACCCTGAGGCGGCCGGATCGCCGGATTCGCCTCCGGCGGGATCGGCCGCGTGGCAGGTCGCAACGCCGTCCCGCAGGGTGCGAGCCGAAGCCTCTCGTCTCTCCTGGCCCCGGATCGCATGGCTGCTGACCATCTGAAGCTGACGCGCGCCCTGCACCGGACCGGTGCCGGCGTCGTGCTGGTCCTCGCCGCGATCGTCGCGGGGATCGTCTGGTACACCAGTACGCGGCTTCCGGCGGGGACGCCCCCGCTTCGCGCGGTGCTCATCGCGACCGGCGCCTTCCTTTCGCTCGGCCTGATCGTGGAGCTGGTGGTGGTGGCCTGGCTCGGCCGCCAGGTGCTCCGGCCCCTTCTCAACGCCGAAGCCGTCGCCGCCCGCGTGGCGCTCGGCGATCTGGCGCTGCCGGAGGAGTCGGACGCGACCGTGAGGGGCGGGCAGCTCGTCACCTCCGTCACCGCCATGGTGCACGCCCTTCGCACGCTCACCTCCGCCATGCAGGGCGCGGCGGCCGACGCGTCGGCCATGGCGCAGCAGATCGCCGCCTCGACGCAGCAGATGACGGCGTCGACCCAGGAAGTGGCGGGGACGACCGGCGAGCTCACCGAGCGGGCGAGCCAGCAGGCGCTCATCGTCCGCGCCGCGGCGGAAGATGCCGCTCGCATTCTCGACATCGCTGAGCAGCTGGCCAACGGCGCGGTGCAGGCGGCGGAGCGCAACGGCGCGCTCGCGCGGCTGGCCCGGTCCCACAAGGACCGGCTCGATGCGAGCACCACGGAGCTCGCGCGGCTCACTGACGAGGTGGAGCGCGGCGCGGCGGAGGCGGAGGCGCTGGCGGCATCGTCGAGCGAGATCGAGAAGTTCGTCACCCAGACGAAGGCGATCGCCAAGCAGACCCACATGCTCGCGCTCAACGCCTCGATCGAGGCTGCGCGCGCCGGCGAGGACGGCAAGGGCTTCAGCGTGGTGGCGGAGGAGGTCCGGAAGCTCGCGAACCAGGCGGCCGTGGCGGCGACCAGCACCAGCCAGACGGTTCAGGGCGTCCTTGCGCGGGTGCAGACGGCGCGCGAGCGCCTGCTCCGTCTGGGCGAGGGCGGGATGGCGGCCCGGGCCGCGGCCCGCTCCGCGGCGGAAGGCCTGCAGCACGTGGCGACGGACGCCGAGCAGAACGATCAGTGGACCCGCCGCATCTCGACGTCGGCCGACGAGGTGCGCGGGCTGATCGAGGGGATCGCGGGGCGGATGCGCGAGGTCTCCGCCGGCACCGAGGATTACGCGGCGGCCGCCCAGGAGATCGCCGCCGCCGCGGAGCAGCTCAACGCCTCGACGACCGAGATCTCGTCATCGGCGGGGCATCTGGCGCACGCGGCCGACAAGCTCACCGGCGCCGTCGGGGGGTTCCGGCTGTAGCGGCGGCGTGACTGGGGTCACCGCCGGGCTCACGGGATCGGGGATAGCGTAGGTCGCCATCCACTCGTCACCCCCGGAGGACCCGTGAGTCGTGGCCGTTTGCTGATCGCGCTGGTCGTCGCGGTGATCTCGTTGCTCGGCTACTTCGGCAACAGCGTCATCAATCCGGTCACGAAGGAAAAGCAGCACGTCGGGGGCGTCACGCCCGACCAGGAGATCGCGATGGGTCTCCAGGCGGCGCCCGAGATGGCGCAGGAGTTCGGCGGGCTCGACCCCGATCCGCGGGTGCAGGCGCTGGTGGACAGCGTGGGCAACCGGATCGTGAGCCACACCGCCGCCGGCACCACCCCCTACCAGTATCAGTTCCACGCCCTCAGCGACCCCGAGACCATCAACGCCTTCGCCCTCCCGGGCGGACAGGTGTTCGTCACCGACGGGCTGCTCAAGCGGCTCGAGACCGAGGGCGAGCTGGCGGGCGTCCTGGGCCACGAGATCGGACACGTCGTGGCGCGGCACGGCGCGGAGCAGATCGCCAAGTCGCAGCTCACGCAGGGCCTGACCGGCGCCGCCGTCCTGGCCACCTACGATCCGAACAATCCCGGCAGCCGGAACTCCGCCGCCGTCGCGATGATGATCGGGCAGCTGGTCAACATGAAGTTCGGGCGCAACGACGAGCTGGAGGCCGACCGGCTCGGCGTCCGGTTCATGAGCGATGCCGGGTTCGACCCGCGGTCGATGGAGAAGCTGATGCAGATCCTGGAGGAGAGCGGCGGGGGCGCGCGTCAGCCCGAGTTCTTCAGCACCCACCCGAATCCGGAGAACCGGATCACGCGGATCCAGGAGGCGATCAAGGAGAAGTATCCGGGCGGTGTGCCGGAGGGTCTCCAGCCGTAGCGTGGCCGTGGAGGGCGCAGCCGAGCCGGCTCCGGTTGCGGGCGAACCAGCGGTACCCCACCGCGGCGGCGGCGCGTCCGCCGGGAAGCCGGAACAGCCAGGCCACGAGCCGGCCCCGGGGCAGGATGCGGAGCAGCTGCTCCACGGCCGCCGCACCGCTCCATGTCGTTTCGTCGGGTGCCACGAGCTGCAGGGCCGCCGAACAGTCCGCCGGCGTGAGCCACGGAAAACGGGCTCCCAGCCCCGGTGCAGATGAGGGTATCACCTCGAGCAGGCCTCGCCGGTCCCGCTGCCGCACCATCCCAGCCAGTCTTCCGCATACGCCGCACTCGCCGTCGTAGATCAGCGTCCAGCGCCTCTCAGCTCCTGAGGGCATCGCGATAGTCGCGAGACTTTCCACGGGGGATGCTGAGCGTCTGCCATTCCTCACCGCGGTAATGCTTCGCGAGCTGGACGATCTGGCCGACGTGATAGGCGTAGTGCCGCGTCTGGCGGAGAATTGCCTGCATGACGCTGTGGGGCTCGCCCCGGATGGTGATCACGCGGTCGAGATCGTGGGGCACGAGGGGCTCGACGGCGTCGAAGACCGCGGCCCATCCGGCTTCCCAGCGTCGCATGAGCTCGGGCCGCGCGAGCGATGGGTCGAGATCGAATTCACCGTCCCGATCCCGAGTCGGCTTTTCGCCGTCGGTGCCGAGAAAGTCGGTCCAGCGCGACAGGGCATTCCCCGCCATGTGCGCGACGAGCACCGCGAGGCTGTTCGAAGTGTCGTCGAGCCGCGCGAAGAAGGCGGCGTCGTCCGCCTGGGCGAGGGCACGTTCGGCCTGCTCGCGGAGGGCCCGGAACCCCGCGACGCTCTCGCGAAGAAAGGCGGCGCCCGTCGCCGACTCGGCCGCGCCGCTCACGGCCGGCAGACGCACAGCGTGGCGACGTAGGTCGAGGGGTCGGTCGCCGTCCCCGCGACCGGCGTCGGCGAGAGCGAGACGAGTCGGAGGATGCCGTTTCGCAGCGTCTGCTCCCGCGGCCCCGAGGTGGTGTTGAGTACGACGTCGGCCGGTGCGCCGCCACCGGTGGCCACGCCGAGCACGACCTCCGCGTTGCCGGCCTGCACGCACTGGGTGCCGGCCGGGCAGCGCGAGTCGCTCGGCACGGCGCGGAAGGTCACGGTCGACGATACCCCCGCCACGCTCGCCGTCTGTCCCATGGCCAGCTCGAACTGCTGGCCCATCGTGACCGAGAGCTGCAGCGGCGCCGAGGCCGAACCGGTTCCCGCGCGGGAAGGCTGCGGGGGCGGCGTGCCTGCGCCGGCGCATCCGGTGAGCATCCAGATCAGGCAGGCGCCGATCGAACAACAGGTGCTGCGGTGTCTCATGCACTGCCTCCTTCCACCAGCTTCTTCAGCAGGGCCACCTGCCCCGCGTGGTAGGCATCGTGCTGCAGCAGGCCGTTGACGGTGTGAGCCTCCAGGTCCGACAGCCCCGCTCGCGCGGCCACCGTCCCGGTCACCTCGGCGTGCGCTTCCGCCAGACGGAGCCGGGCCCCGACCCATTCAGTCTCCGTTGGCTCCGGCGGCATCGGAGGCCAGTCACCCTCCACCGGCTCGGCGGGCTCCGCGCCACCCAGGCGGCGGGTGACCTCGCCGGCCCAGGCGGCCATGTGCAGGGTGAGCTCCCAGACGGTGTGCGCGGACGGGATCGGACGGGATGCGGCGCCGGCGGCCGTGACGCCGGCAAGAATGGCGGAGAGCGACGAACCGTGCCAGGGGCTTCCGTCCCAGGCGCGGCGCAGGTCCTCGGCGATCCGCTGTGCTTCGGTCATGGATGGAGTCCGGTGCGGGGCACCGGAAGATGCGCGGGCCCGGCACTCGCGTCGAGGCCGGGCCGCGCGGGGTTCTTCCAGCGTCGAGCCCTTACGGGCGGACGTCGCCGCGTCGGGTCGCCGTCTCGGGGGCGCGGGCGTGGCCGGTCACCCGGTCCCAGGCGTCGCGCACGGCATCCTTGATCTCTTCCCAGGTGGAGCGGTTCTCGCCCCGGTGCTCGTAGCGATCCCAGCCGGTACGGAGATCCGATTCGGCGTCGTCCCAGGTCCGTCCGGCATTGTGCCGCGCCGACTCGAAGCCGTAGCGGTACGCGGGACGGAAGCGCTCGTAGTAGTCGGGCCCGATGGCGTAGGGCCGGCTCGAGAAGTTTTCGGTCCAGTAGTTGTCTTCCGTCTCCCAGGCCGCGGCCCAATCGTCGCGCAGCGGGTTGGACGGATCCACGAAGCTGTTGTCAGGCATATGTCACTCCAGGTTGTCGAATGATCAGCGGGGAACGCGCCGGCGCGCGGGTACGGCACGACGGCGTGTCGAGTCGGCCCTGGCCGAATCTGCCCTGGCCGAGTCGGCCTTCGCCGAGTCGGCGCCCTCGCGCGCGGTGGCGACGCTGTCGCGGCTCCGGGCGTTGAGAGTGTCCGACGGCGTTTCGGGCACCGAGCTTCGGACCACGTTTGCGCTCGGTGGCAGCTTCGCGCCGCCCAGCGTGTCGCGGGGGAGCGTCGGGGCCACGATGCCGCGCGGGACGTTCGCCTCGGGCGGCAGCTTCCGGCCACCGAGGGTATCGCGGGGCAGCGTGGGGGCCACCTGCGCGGCGAGCGGTGCCGCCAGCATCGCGGCCAGCGCGATCACGATCAGCTGCCTCATGGATCCTCCTCGACGGTGCCCATTCATCCTAGCGGACCAGCGCCTCCCACACTGTGAGCGGGGGCACCATGCGGGACTATCTTCGGGGCGGAGGGCCGCATGATCGTGATGGATCGGGAGAATCTGCTGGCGCGGGGCTGGTCCCACGTGGTGTCGACCACGAACGACGTGGGCGAGCTGGAGGCGTTCCGGACCCGGGTCGGCGCGCCGGCGGCGGCCCTGCAGCTCGGCAACCCGCGCTGGCCGCACCTCGACCTGCGGGGGGAGCCGCGCGAGCGCGCGCTCGCGCTGGGCGACATCGTGATCGTGGAGCGGACCAGCGACCTGATCCGCTACGTGCGCCGGGCGCGGGGGAGCGTGTAGTCGCGACCGCGGATGGCCACGAGCAGCGTCGGAATGGCGAAGAGGGTGATCGGCGTGGAGAGACTCAGCCCGCCGATCACCGCGAGCGCCAGCGGCCGCTGCATCTCGCTGCCGGCGCCCAGGCCGAGCGCGAGCGGCAGGAGCCCGAACAGGGTGCAGAGGGTCGTCATGAGAATCGGGCGGAGACGGACCGCGGCGGCTTCGCGGATCGCGGGCTCGAGGGCGAGGTCGTCCTGCCGCATGCGGTGCCGGGTGAAGTCGAGCAGGATGATGCCGTTCTTCACGATCAGCCCGACGAGCAGAATGAGCCCCATGAACGACGAGACGTTGAGCGGCGTGCCGGTAAGGAGGAGCAGGAGCAGTGCGCCCACGAACGAGAGCGGCGCCGCGAGCAGAATGACGAGCGGCTCCGTGAACGACTCGAACTGCACCACCATGACCGCCACCACGCTCACCGCCGCGAGTCCCAGCACCACCAGCAGCGCGTGAAAGGCCTCCTGCTGGCTCGCGTACTGGCCGCCGAGCTCGACGCGGATGCCGGCCGGCGGCGGCGTCCGGGCCAGGAGGGCCTTGACGTCCGTCATGACGCCGCCGAGCGAACGGCCGCTCACGTCGGCGGTGATCGCGATCATCTGCTGCTGGTTTTCCCGGAACAGCTCCGCGCGTGATTCCGCCGGCGTGAAGGTGGCGAGCGCCGAGAGCGGGGTCGGCTCGCGTCCCGCGGTCATCACCGGCAGGGCGCCGAGGCGGAGCGGATCGTACCGCACGGCATCGGGCGCCCGGACGCGCACGCCGACGGTGCGATCGTCGAGCCGCACCTCGCCGGCCGGCACGCCGAGGAGCGGCGCGCTCACCGCGGTGCCGACCTGCTCCGGCGTGAGTCCGGCCCGGGCGGCGTCGGCGTCGCTGACCCTGAGGAGCAGCTCGGCATTGGGCTCGCTCACGCCGTTGAAGAGGTCCTCGAGTCCCGCCACCTTCTCCATCCCCGGCTCCAGCCGCTTCGCGTAGGCCTCGAGCGCATCCAGCTGTTCACCGAACAGCTTGATCTCGACGGGCTTCGCGTTTCCGGCCAGATCGTTCACCACATCCGAGAGAATCTGGACGAATTCGATGTGCAGCCGGGGCACCGCCGCCTCGATCCGCGGGCGCACGTCGTCGATCACCTCGAAGACGCTGCGCGAGCGGCGGCTCCGCGGCCGGAGGCGGGCCACGATGTCGCCGGTGTTCTGCTCGGTGGCGAAGAGGCCGAGCTCCGCGCCGGTCCGCCGGGAGGTGCCCTCGATCTCCGGCGTGGACGCCAGGATGCCCTCCGCCACCTTCACCTCCCGGTCGGTTTCGGCGAGAGCGGTTCCACCGGGCGTGAAGTAGTCGAGGACGAAGGCGCCCTCGTCCATCTCCGGAAGGAACCCGCTGCCGGCGAACCGGTACGCCACGACGCCCGCCGCGACGAGCCCGATGCCGATGGCGATCACCGCCCGCGCGTGGTGCAGTGCCCCGCCGAGCGCGCGCTCGTAGCGGGCGGCGACCCCGTCGATCCCGCGGCCGATGCGCGCGAGAAAACCGCTCGACTCACCGGCTCCCTCGTCATGCTTCAGGAACTGCTCGCCCAGGAGAGGGACGAGCGTGAGCGCGATGAGGAGCGACACCAGCACCGCGATCGTGAGCGTGAGCGACAGCGCCTTGAAGAACTGTCCGACGACTCCCTGCAGCATCCCGAGCGGCAGGAACACCACCACGGTGGTAATGGTCGAGGTCGTGACCGGCCAGATGAGCTCCTGCACCGCCTCGCGGATCGCGATCTCCCGGTCGGGCGTGAGCCGGAGGTGGCGCGCGATGTTCTCGGTCACGACGACGGCATCGTCGATCACGAGCCCGATGGCGATCGCCATCGCGCCCAGCGTCATGAGATTGAAGGTCTGCCCGAACAGCCGCATCAGGAAGACGGTGACCGCGAGCGTGAGGGGGATCGACGCCGCGCTGATGGCGGTGATGCGGCCGTGCCGGAGGAACACGAGCAGGATCAGGGTCGCGAGCGCCGCCCCGATGAGCATGGCGTCGCGCACCGAGCGCACCGCGTCCCGCACCAGCAGCGCCTGGTCGTATACCGGCTTGAGCCGCACCCCGGCCGGCAGCGACGGCCGGAAGGACGCCATCACCCGCGCCACGCTGTCCGCGAGCGCGACGGTGTTGCCGCCGATCTGGCGGGTGATGTTGATGAGCGCGGCGGGCCGCCCGCGATCGCCGGCGATGACGCGCACGTGGTCCTCGGTACCCAGGGACACCGTCGCCACGTCGCGGACGCGGAGGCCGCCAGGGAGCGCGACGGCGCCGATGTCGTCGACGGTGTGGGCTTCCTGGTCGGTGACCACGAGGTACTGCCGGTAATCCTGGGCCACGCGTCCCACGGCCTGCACCGTGGTCGCGTGGCGGATCGCGTCGGCGAGCGTGGTGTAGTCGAGGCCCGCCGTCACGAGGCGCGAGGGATCCGCCACCACCTCGATCTCGTGGACGTCCTGCCCCTGCACGTCGACGCGGCCCACACCGGGAATGCGCGAGATGACCGGCTTGATCTGGTAGCGCGCCAGATCGTAGAGGGCGGCGGGGTCGCCGCCCTCGAGATTGTACGAGATGACCGGGAAGAGGGACGGGGTCATCCGCTCGACCTCGATGTCGAGCCCCTCGGGGAGCTCCGGCCTCACCTGGTTCACCCGCGCCTGCACCAGCTGCAGCACGGTCACCATGTCGGCGTCGGGCGCGAAGTCGACCGTCGTTTCGACGGCGCCGCGAATCGCCTTCGTGCGCACGCGGCGCACGCCCGGCACGATGCTGACCGCTTCCTCGATCGGCCGCGCGACGCTGAACATGAGCTGCCGCGAGCCGAGCGCCGAGCCCTGGGCCACGATGGTGACGCGGGGAAAGACCAGCTCGGGATAGATCGCCGACGGGAGCCGGAGCGCCGACCAGATGCCGGCCGCGCTCAGGAGCCCGATCGCGAGATAGACGAACCGCCGCTGGCCGACCAGCAGGTCGAACAGCTTCACCGGGGGCGCGCCTGGACGTGGGCGCTGTCCTCGATGCCGTACGCGCCCTCCGTCACCACCCGCTCCCCGGCGGCGAGGCCGTCGCGGATCTCGGCCACCGTGCGGGAACGGCCGCCGACCGTCACCTGCCGCGCGTGCGCGACGCCCGCGCTGTCCACCACGAAGACGGTGACGTCGTCGCCCGCGGGAACGAGTGCCGCGACCGGGACCATGACCGCGTCCGACCGCGACGCGGCCGTGATGTGGCCGGTGACCATCTCGCCGATCCGCACCGGCCGCGCCGGCGCGGTGATCCGGACGCGAACCGGCACGCCATGCGACACCGAGTCCACCGCGACCCCGATGTCGGCGACGGTGCCGCTGCCGAGCGCCGAGCCGCCCGCCGTCTGACCCTCGACCAGCTCCACCTCCGCGCCGGGGTGGACGCGGGCCGCCTCCGCGGGGGAGAGGGTGAACTGCACATCCAGCGCGGCGGGGTCGGCGACCTCGACGAGCGGCGTCCCCGCGTCCACCGACGCGCCGAGCACGGCGTCCATCCGGGTCAGCACGCCGGCGATCGGCGACCGCAGCGTCGCCAGGGCCTCGGTGTGCCGCGCCACCTGCGCGTTGCCCCGCGCCGCCGCGAGGTCGGCCGCCGCCTGCTCCGCCTCCTTCCGCGGCACGATCCCCGCCTCGGACAGCCGACGCGCCCGCTCGTACGCGTGCTCGGCGTTGGCGAGCGCCGCCTGCGCGGTGCGGGCCTCCGCGGCGAAGGTGGTCTCATCGAAGGTCACCAGCGGCTGGCCCGCGCGCACCCGCTGGCCGACCGCGACCATGACCCGCGCGACGCGTGTGGGCCCCGGCGCCGCGAGCTCGGCCACACTGCCCGGCCGTGCCGCGACCTCCCCGGTCGCGTCCACGGTTTCCCGGAATACGCCCCGCTCGGCGACGGCGGTTCGCGCATTGACGACAGCGGGCGGCGCCGCATCGCTGTCGTCGTCCGATCCCGCCTTGCCGCACGCCGCAAGCGCCAGGAGACACAGGAGGGGCAGGCGGATCATCGGCTCGCATCCGTGAGGGTGAACAGCCGCACCGCCGCCGCCGCGTCGTTCGCGGCGGCCAGGTCGTCGATGTAGCGGCCCAGCGCATCGCGGGCCGCGCGCCGCGCCTCGAGCACGCCGGCCAGCGGCGATGCGCCTTCGGCGTAGGCCGTGAGCGACATCGACGCCACCCGCTCGGCGCTCGCGAGGAGGGCCTGATCGCGCGCCGCCCGGGCGCGGGCGGTCTGCTGGTCGCGCAACGCCCGCGCACGGCCGGCGGCGCCCTCACGCTCCGCCACTGCGAGCTCGGTCCGCGCGCGCTCGCGCGCGGCGGTCGCGAGCGCGACGCCGGGGCCGTTCCGGTTGAAGAGCGGGAGCGGCACCGAGAACCCGACGAGCGGCAGAATGCCGGGCTCGTCCCCGGCCGGGTCGCCCGTCTCGAAGCCCATCGTGACGCTCGGCGTGGCCCACGCGCTCCGGCGCGCGACCGAGATGCTCCGCTCCTCGCTCCGGAGCGTGGCCTCCGCCGCGGCCACGGCGAGGGGCCGGCCCGAATCGGCGGGCGACACCGCGTCCGGCAGCAGCAGGGAGTCGGTCGGCGTCACCATCACGCGATCGGCGGGCAGGCCGATCGCCGCCTGCAGATCGAGCAGCGCCGCGATGGCCGCGAGCGAATCGTCGGTCGCGGCATTGGCCGCCTGGCCGGCGCTCACCGTGGCGAGCTCCACGTCGAGATCGCTCGCGTCGCCGGCGTCCCGCCGGATCGCGGCGATCCGCCGGAGCGAGTCCGCGTCGATCGCGTTCCGCCGCGAGAGCCGGGCGTGCGCCCGTGCCGCGAGCGCCGCCGTGTAGGCGGTGTCGGCCTCGTACTGCGCCGTCGCGCGCTCGAGCGCGAAGCGAAACCGCGCGGCGGCGAGCGCCTCGCGCGCGGCGGCGGCCCGCACCCCGTTGAGCCAGAGGAAGTCCAGTGGAAGGTCGAGCGAGGCGTGATATTGCGGCGCCGACTTGCTGTAGCTGGCGCTGGCCGTCGGGTTCTGCAGCATCCGTGCGGCCGCGAGGGTGGCCGCGGAGGCGGCCGTATCGGCACGGGCCAGCGCGACCCGGGCGCCGCGCGCCACGGCGGCGGCCACCGCGTCCGCGCGGGTCAACGGCTGTTGCGCGCCGGCGGA
The DNA here is from genome assembly GCA_025935995.1 of Gemmatimonadales bacterium. Taxonomy (GTDB): domain Bacteria; phylum Gemmatimonadota; class Gemmatimonadetes; order Gemmatimonadales; family GWC2-71-9; genus JAICUF01. Next base: position 32,710 of record JAICUF010000009.1, on the reverse strand, counting down.
GGCGCTGACGAGGAGCAGGCAGACGACACCGGCGTGCTTCACGCGCTCTCCGGGCTGGACGGCTGCCGAAACCTAACGATCGCCGGCCGCGCCCGCCCGGATGCGTCCCGGCCTGTCGCGAATGAGCCTGCTCCTCGGCGCTGCCCGCGTCGTTGCAGGCGACGATCTCGCGCTGACGCTCCTGCCGCACCGCGTGCGCGATCCGCACGATGACCGAATCGGTAAGACCCGGAACGCGTCGGGATACCCCGGCAGGCGGCTCAGCGAATCAGCCGTCCGCCGGATCCGCTCGGCGCTGTCGGGAATCGTGTCGGCGTGGAAGATCGTACGCTCGTCTTCCCCATCCGATGGATCATGCTCTCCCCCCGCTGATCAAGATACGATCACGGGATGGCGGGTGCCGGGCGTCACCCTTCCAGCCGCATTCCGGCTGGCGCCGCGGCGGGGCAGATGACTGATTACACTCCCGTCCGCCGGCGCGGGTTACCGTGGCGCCGGCCGGCAACGATGACACGGTCACCGGCGATCGATCAGGGCGGTCGCCCCCAAGCGCGAGGATGTCTCTTCGATGGATCAACCGTCCGACAAGGCCCGCCGGTGAGCGAGCGCGGGTACATCATCCCCGTGGGGGGCGCTGAGGAGAAGATCGGCGACGTGGCCATTCTGCGGCGCTTCGCCTCGCTCTGCGGCGCCGACGAGGCCCGCATCGCGATCATTCCGACCGCGAGCGAGCTGGCCGACACCGGCGAGCGCTACGTGACCCTCTTCACCGGCCTCGGCGTCCGCTCGGCGATCTCGCTGCCGATTCGCGCCCGCGCCGACGCGCAGGATCCGGGACATGTGCGCGCGCTCGACGACGTCGACGGCATCTTCCTCACGGGCGGGAACCAGCTCCGGCTCTCCACCACGATCGGCGGCTCCGAGGTCGGGAAGGCGATCCGCCTCCGGAACGCGGCGGGGGTTCACGTGGCCGGCACCTCGGCCGGCGCCGCCTTCCTCTCGGAGCACATGATCGCCTTCGGTCGGGAGGGTGCGTCCCCCAGGGCGCGGATCGTCACGATGGCCGCGGGCCTCGGCCTCACCAACCGGATCATCATCGACCAGCATTTTCGCCAGCGCGATCGGCTGGGCCGTCTGCTCACGGCGCTGGCCTTCAATCCGTTCGCGATCGGGATCGGGCTGGATGAAAACACCGCCGGGTTCATTGCACCCGACGAGACGCTGGAGGTGGTCGGCGGCGGCGCGCTCACCATCGTAGATCCCTCGGAGCTCGAGTTCTCCTCGATGGCGCGGGTCCGGAAGAACGATCCGGTCTGCCTCATCGGCCTCCGGCTCCACATCCTGGACCACGGCTCCACGTTCAACCTCCATACTCGCGTCGCCGCCGCCGCGCCGGCGCTCGCGGTCCGCGTAAAGTCGTGAGGGGCCGATGAAGATCCTCGAGCGGTCCGTCTTCGTCGGGCCGAGCCTCTACGCCCACTTCCCGGTCATCCGCCTCGATCTGGACCTGGGCGAGCTGGAGGAGTGGCCCTCCGTCCGACTCGGCCCCGCCTTTGTCGACGGGCTGCTCGAGGCCCTGCCGGGCCTTCGCACCCACGGCTGCTCCTACGGCGAGCCGGGCGGGTTCGTCCGCCGGCTCACGGAGGACCGGGGCACCTGGCTCGGCCACATCCTGGAGCACGTGGCGATCGAGCTGCAGAACGTCGCGGGCCATCCGCTCACCTTCGGGAAGACCCGCTCGCTCGGCCCGCACGGGCAGTACATGGTCATCTACCAGTACGAGCAGGCCGAAGTCGGCATCGAGGCCGGCGACCTCGGCCTCACGCTGCTGCACAGCCTCCTGCCGCCGGAGCTGCGTCCCGCGGACTCGGTGCCCGAGGGGTTCGACTTCGCCGCCGCCCGGGATGAATTCATTCGCTATACGCAGCGGCATGCGCTGGGACCGAGCACCGGTGCGCTGGTGCACGCCGCCGAGGAGCGGCGCATCCCGTGGATCCGGCTCGGCACCAACAGCCTGATCCAGCTGGGGCACGGGCGCTACCAGCAGCGGGTGCAGGCGACGGTGACGAGCCGCACCTCGCACATCGCGGTGGAGCTCGCCTCCGACAAGGAGGAAACCAACAAGGTGCTGGCGCGGCTCGGCCTGCCGGTGCCGCGGCAGGCACTCGTCCGGACGGCCGCCGCGGCGGTGGACGCCGCGGAGAAGATCGGCTACCCCGTCGTGGTGAAGCCCTGGAACGCCAACCACGGCCGCGGCATCTCGATCGGCCTCACCGACGGCGATCAGGTGGCGCTCGCCTTCGACGTGGCGGCGGAGCACAGCCGGAGCGTGATCATCGAGAAGTTCATCAGCGGCTTCGACCACCGGATGCTGGTCATCAACGGCGAGCTGGTGGCCGTTTCCCAGCGCATCCCGGGTCACGTGGTGGGCGACGGCCGGCGGACCATCGCCGCACTGGTGGAGGAGGTGAACGCGGATCCGCGGCGCGGCATCGGCCACGAGAAGGTGCTCACGCGGCTCGAGTTCGACCATCAGGCGGAGCAGATGATGCTCCGCCACGGCTACACGCCGTCCAGCGTGCCGGTCGCGGGCGAGACCGTCTTCCTCCGGTCCACCGGCAACCTCTCCACCGGCGGCACCGCCATCGACATGACGGACGTGGTGCATCCCGACAACGCCGAGATGGCGGTGCGCGCGGTGAGCGCGATCGGGCTCGACGTCGGCGGCGTCGACTTCCTCACCACCGACATCAGCCGCTCGTACAAGGAGGTGGGCGGCGCGATCTGCGAGGTGAACGCCGCGCCCGGCTTCCGGATGCACATGGCACCGAGCGCCGGCCGGCCGCGCGACGTGGCCGGGCCGCTCATCGACATGCTCTTCCCGGCCGGCGCGCCGAGCCGCATTCCGATCGCGGCCGTGACGGGGACCAACGGGAAGACGACGACGGCGCGGATGCTCGCGCACATTCACAAGCTCGCCGGGCATCACGTCGGCCTCACCACCACCGACGGCGTCTACATCGACGGCCAGCGCACCGTTGCGGGCGACATGACGGGCCCCGTGTCGACGCGCATGGTGCTGAGCGATCCGTTCGTCGACGTGGCGGTGCTCGAGGTGGCCCGCGGCGGACTGCTCCGGGCCGGCATGGGCGTGCGGCACGTGGACGTGGGCGCCGTGCTCAACGTGAAGTCCGACCACCTGGGACTCCGCGGCATCAATACGCTCGAAGGGCTGGCCAAGGTGAAGCGGATCGTGGTCGAGGTCGCGCGCGACACCGCCGTCCTCAATGCCGACGACCCGCTCTGCCTCCGCATGGCCGACCACACCGAGGCGAAGCACGTCTGCTACGTGACGATGGACCCGAGTCACGCGCTCGTGCGGGAGCACATCCAGGCCGGCGGCCGCGGCGTGGTGCTCGAGGGCGGGATGACGGGCCAGATGATCACGATCTACGACCATGGGGCGCACATCCCGCTGCTCCCGGCCCATCTCATCCCGGCCACGCTCGAGGCGCGGGCGATGCACCAGGTGCAGAACGCGATGTTCGCCGCGGCGATGGCGTTCAGCATGGGACTCAAGCTGGAGAACATCCGTCACGGCCTGCAGACCTTCGACACCACGTTCTTCCAGGCGCCGGGCCGCGGCAACGTCTTCGACGAGCACCCCTTCAAGGTCATTCTCGACTACGGCCACAACGCCGCGGCCATCGAGGCCATGATCCAGTTCGTCGAGCGGCTCGACAGCGGCGGACGGCGCATCGTGGTCCTCGCCGCGCCGGGCGACCGCCGCGACGAGGACATCCGCGCCATCGCCCGCATCACCGCGGGCTCCTTCGACCACTACATCTGCCGGCGGGACGACGCGCTCCGAGGCCGCGGGCCGGACGAAATTCCGACGCTCCTCCGCGATACGCTGCTCGCCGAAGGCGTGAGCCCCGACGCCATCGACGTCGTGCCCGACGAGGTCGAGGCCACCGAGCTCGCGCTTCACTCGGCCAATGCCGGCGATCTCGTGCTGGTCTTCGGCGACAACGTGGCGCGATCCTGGGAGCAGATCGTGAGCTTCCGTCCACTCGAGGCCGAGCGGCGTGGCGCCCGCCGCCCGCGCACCCGGCCGGCACCCGGCCCCGTCCCGCCGGAGGATCGTCCCCTCTCCTACGTGCGGGACGTGCGTGGCGTCCGCTTCGCGCGCGACAGCGAGGGAGAGGATTGATCCGGCTGCTCGACTCGCGCCGGCTCACGGGACCCCACCTCATGGGCGACCGGCCCGGCGCGGCGCTCGACGTGGCCGGCGACGTGACCGACGCCGCCGACCTCTGGCGGCACGAGGCCCGCCGCCTCCTCGACCTGGTCGGCTGGAAGGGCGAGGACGTCGCCGCCCGCACCTTCGCGGGCGGCGCGTGTCTGGTCATCACCGCGCCGGTGGACGCGCTCTACGCCGCCACCGAGGTGAACGAGGCGGCGTGGGAGGCGGCCACGGCGGCGCTCGACGGCTCGCCGGCCGCCGACCCCACTGCCACCGCCGCCCGGCTCCGCGAGGTCATCGCCCGCGAGCGCGACCTCCGTCTCGCCGATCTCCACCGCGCGGCCCATGCGCGTGGCCTCACCTTCCTCGCCGACGACGAGCTGGTGTCGGTGGGGACCGGAACCGGTGCACGCGTCTGGCCGCGGCACGAACTTCCCCGCGCGACCGAGGTGGAGTGGGCCGCGGTGCACGACATTCCGATCGTGCTCGTCTCGGGCTCCAACGGGAAGACGACGACCGCCCGGCTCATCGCCGCGATCGCCGCCGGCGCCGGCCTCACGCCGGCGCTCACCTCGACCGACGGCGTCAGCGTCGGCCGCGATCAGCTCGTCACCGGGGACTACGCCGGGCCGATGGGTGCGCGCCTGGCGCTCCGTGATCCCCGCGCCCGGATCGGCGTGCTCGAGACGGCCCGCGGCGGGATCCTCCGGCGCGGCCTCGCCGTCGATCACGCGGACGTCACGATTCTCACCAACGTCGCCGCGGATCACCTCGACGATTTCGGCGTCAACGATCTGGCGACTCTCGCCGCCGTCAAGCTGGTCGCGGCGCGGGTGGTGCGGCCCGGCGGCCGCGTGGTCCTCAACGCCGACGACCCGGGTCTCGCCGCCCATGCGCTCGGCGTCTCGCCCGCGAGCTGGTTCGCGCGGGACCGCGCCAGCCCGCTCCTTGCCATCGGACTCGCCGCCGGGGGCGACGCGGCCTACGTGGATGACGGCTGCCTCGTGCTCGCGCAGGGCGGCCGGCCCCTCCGCCTGACACGCCTCGACGCCGTGCCGATGACCTGTGGCGGCGCCGCCGGGTACAACGTGTCGAACGCGCTCGCCGCCCTGCTCGCCGCCGCCGTCCTGAGCGGCCTTCCCGCCGCCCGGACCATCACGCCGGAAACGATCGCGGACGCCCTCGCCGGGTTCGGGTCACCGGTCACCAATCCGGGGCGCGGGAATCTCTACGATGTGGGAGGAGTGCGGGTGCTCGTGGACTACGGGCACAATCCGCACGGCCTGATCGCGCTGGCGGGGATGGTGGAGGCACTGGGCGGCCAGCGGCGGCTGGTCGTGGTGGGCCAGGCGGGCGACCGCGGGGACGAGGCCATACGCGAGCTCGCGCGCGCGGCGTGGGGCCTCAGGCCGACGCGCGTCGTGCTGAAGGAGCTGCCGACGCTCTACCGCGGGCGTGTCCCGGGTGAGGTCCGCCGCATCCTCGCCGCGGAATTCAGCCGCCTCGGACTGCCGCCGGAAGAGCTGGACGAGGTCACGACCGAACCGGAGGCGCTCGAGTCCGCGCTCGACTGGGCCCGACCCGGCGACCTCGTCGTCATGCTCACGCACGAAGACCGGCCGGCCGTGATGGCGCGGCTCGACGCTCTGCAGGGAGGGACATCGACATGATACGGATCATGCTCGCAGCGGGCGCGGCGCTCGCTATTACCGCCTGCGGGCCGAAGGCCGATGGCACCCGCAGTGCCGCCGACTCGGCCGCGACCACCTCGAGCCAGACGGGGACGATGGGCACCGGCACCGGCACGACCGGTGCCGCCACGAGCGGCACCGGGACCACCGGCTCGAGCGCCGGCGGGACCGGGACGACGAGCCCCACGGGCGCCGCCGGCACCATGGGCGACACGACCAGGGACTCGCTCAGGCACCGCTAGCCCGACCCGTCAGCTCTTGAGGGACCCCTTGAGCACGCGCTTGGCCGAGTCGAGTCCGCTGTCCGCCGCCGGCGTGCCGAGGCGGGCGGCGGCGCGCGCATCGGTGCCGTAGACGTCGTCCCGGAACTGAAGCTGGCCGTCGCGGACGAAGGCGGTCAGGTAGATGATGTACACCGGCAGCCGCCGCTTGACCGTGACTGAGCGGTTGGAATCGGAGGCCATCGCCTCCCGGATGCGGTCCGGTGTCCATGCAGGGTCGCCTGCCAGCACGAACTCCGCGAACTCTTCAGGATGCTCGAGCCGGATGCAGCCGTGGCTGCCGGACCGCTCGTTCTTCGAGAAGAGCGATCGCGCCGGCGTATCGTGCATGTAGATGTTGAAGCGGTTGGGGAAGACGAATTTCACGTGCCCCAGGGCGTTGTCGTCGCCCGGCTCCTGCCGCACGCGAAAGTCCATCTTCGTCGTATCGATGTCGTTCCAGTCCACCGACGTCGGGCTCACCACCTCGTCACCGTTGCCCCGCACGACCTGATAATGGTGCGCCGCCAGGTAGCCGGGGTCCTTCTGGACATGCCCCAGGATCTCGGCCTTCACGATGCTGGGCGGCACGTTCCAGTAGGGCTGGAAGACGACCTGGCTCATCGTGTCGGCGAAGATCGGCGTGGCGTGACCGTATTCGTCGCCCACCACGACTTTCATCGACAGCGCCTCGCGGCCGTTGTCGTAGGCGTGCAGGGTGTAGTCGGGGATGTTGACGAGGACGTACCGGTCGCCGAAGTCGGCTGGAAGCCAGCGGAGGCGCTCCAGGTTGAGCTCGAGCTGCCGGATACGGCGCCCGATCGGCACGTTGAGCTCCGCCAGGGTCGCACTGTCCACCTTGCCGGTCGTCTCGAGCCCGTGCCGGGCCTGGAAATGGCGAATGCCGTCGGCCAGCGCGGCGGCGCCGTCGATGTCCCCGGTCGCGGCGAGGCGCGCACGGAGCGACGCGGTGTCCCGCGGCGTCACCGCCGCCCATCCGCCCCGGTCGCCGAGCGCCCGGTACTTCTCCAGCCACGCCACCAGCTCGCCGTACTCCTTCTGCTGCGGCATGAGTGGTTGCACCATCGACCGGAAGTCGGGCTGGCGGATGGCGGCGCGCAGCGTGCTGTCCACCGCGCTCCGTCGCGACTTGATGTACCAGCCGCTGTCCACCGCCGACGGATCCAGGCGGCCGACCAGCAGGTCCTGCCCGTAGTCCAGAAAGAGCGACGTGAGCCGCAGGTCGAGGTTGGCGAGGTCCTGCGTGGTCGTCTTGCCCTCGTGGTAGGCCTGGTCGAGCGTCGCTCGGAGCCCCTTGAGGTCGTAGTCGTGCATCCGCAGGCCCTGGTTCTCCGCGCTGGTGAGCGCGTCGATCAGATCCCGGGCCTGCTGCCGCGGCTTCTCCCGGTCGAGCCAGATCGGGGCATACCCGCGCTCGTGGTAGATGCCCTGCATCATCTTCCACCGGGTCGCGGCGTAGCGCGGCGCGGCCTTCGCCGTCACCGTCCGCTCGAGCGTGGCGGTCATCTCGTCGCTGTCGAACTTGTGACAGCCGCCGGCGGCAAGGACAACGAGAGAGAACAGAAGTCGGCGCATGGGCTGCTTCCGGAGCTCGGGAAAATCGTGACGGAGCGTGTGAACGGATGGAAGATGGCAGCGCGCGCCCGCCGCCCGCCGTAAGCCGAGTCACACCGGGGGCGACGCGCAGCGCACGCGGCTATCTTTTCGCGATGCCCCGCCCGCCGCACGCCCCGAGTCCGCGCTGACCGATGCGCGCCGCCCGACGGGTGCTCCAGCTCGGCGCCGTGGCGTGCGTGCTCGCCTCCCTGCCCTCGCCTCTCTTCGATCTCGACCGCCATCAGGTTCCGAAGGAGCTCGTGCTTCACGTGGCCGCGGGGCTCGCGGCCCTCGCGGCGCTCCGCGAGGCGCGGCGCCTGCCGCTCGCACTGGTCGACTTCCTGCTGCTCGGATACCTCGCCCTCTCGTCCGTCTCGGCGATCTTCGCGGAGAATCACTGGCTGGCGTTCCGCGCGCTCGGCGTGAGCTTCTCCGGCGCGGCGGTGTTCTGGACCGCGCGCGCGATCGCGAGGGCACGACTGGAACGGCCGCTCGTCGTGGCGCTCGCCGCCGCGGCCGTGATCGGCGCCATCACCGGCCTTCTGCAGGCCTATGGCGTTCCCCTCCCGCTCATGACCGCCACCCGCGCGCCCGGCGGCACCTTCGGCAATCGCAACTTCATGGCGCACCTCGTCGCCATTGCGCTGCCGGCGCTGGTCATTCTGGCGGTCGAGACGCGATCGCGGGGGCGCGCGATCGCCGGGGCGGTCGGAACGGCGGTTGCCGCTGCGGCGCTCCTGCTCTCGCGCTCGCGCGCTGCGTGGCTCGGTGCCGCAGTGCCGGCGGCTTTTCTGGTCGTGGAGGGACTCTGGACTGCGAAGCTGTGGGCCGATCGGCGGCATCGCTCGCGCTTCACCCTGCTCGGGGCCGCGGCGGCCGCCGGGATCGCCCTCGCGCTGCTGCTTCCCAACACGCTGGACTGGCGCTCGGACTCGCCGTACCTCGAATCGCTCGTCGGCGTCGCCAACTTTCGCGAGGGAAGCGGGCGGGGCCGCCTGATCCAGTACCGCAACACCCTCCGGATGGCCGGCGACCACCCGCTTCTCGGCGTCGGCCCCGGCAACTGGCCGGTGACTTATCCCCTCTATACGACCCCGCGCGATCCCGCCTACGACACGGGCGACATCATGCCGACCAACCCCTGGCCCAGCAGCGACTGGGTCGCCATCTCGTCGGAACGCGGGCTGCCGGCGCTCCTCGCGCTCTGGTCGGTCGCGGCGGTGATGCTGTTCGTGGGATGGCGGAGACTGCGCGGGCGCGGACCGGCCGAGGAGCGACTGCACGGACTCGCGCTCGTGTGCACCGTGCTCGCCGTGGTGGTGGTCGGGAGCTTCGATGCGGTCCTGCTCCTCGCCATTCCCAGTCTCTTCGTATGGGGACTGCTGGGCGCCCTGCTGCCGCCGCAGCGCGAGCTGGCGGTGGTTGCGCTGCCCGCCGGCCGGCGGCGCGCGCTCGCGGTGATCACGGCGACGGCGGCGGTGCTCTTCGCGGCGCGGAGCGCGGCGCAGGCAACCGCCATGCTGATGGCCGGCTCGGGCCGCAGTGTGCGATGGGTGGAGTGGGCCGCGCGGATCGATCCGTCCAGCTATCGGCTGCAGATGATGCTGGCAGGCGTGCCCGGGGCGCGGGGCCCGTGCGGTCGCGTGCGCGTGCACGGCGCCGCCGCCCACCGGCTGTTTCCCCACCACGAGGCGCCGGTACGCGTGCTCCGTTCCTGCGGCGTTCGCGCCTCGACCCGCCGGCGCTAGCCGCGGCGGCTACCCGTTGGGATGCGCCGGCCCGCTGTCGCCGGGGGTGGGGCGATCCTCCGGATGGTCGCCGTTCTGGAGATCGCCGCCCTCGATCCGTTCGGCGTTGTACTGCGCGGGCGTGCCGTACCGCGTCTGGTTGGCGTACTGGCTGCTGCTGTAGTTGCTGAGGCCGGATGAGATCATCGGCTCGGCGGCCGGCGCCGGCCGCGATGTGGATGTGGCGGAGGCGCCGGGCGGCGCTCGCCTGACGTCGCGATCCCCCGGCCCGCCCGCGCCGCCCCTGGGCTCGATCCCCTGGCCGAGGGGCCGCTCCGCTGCCTCCACGGCGCTCGAGGGCGGGGCCGGGTTCGCCGGTCCGCGCTCGCTCCAGTTTCCCTGCCCCGCGTCGGCCTGACCGTAGGTGTCGGCCGCGCTGTCGTGCGGCACGCCCTCGCCGCGGCTGCCGCTCTCCCGGCCGGTCAGGACCTTCCCCCGCATCTCCTTCGCCGGATCATCTCGCATCGGCCGCTCCGCGTGAAGTCTCGCGGCATGATGCACGAAGCCGGCGGTGACGGCCATGACGCCCGTCACCGCCGGCCGCGTTGTGCCCGCCGGTCAGTCCTTCTGACCCAGGGCGTGCGCCGCCGCCCGGCGGATCTCGGGATCTGCGTCCTTCATGGCTGCCACGAGGGCGTCAGTGGAAGCCCCGCCCTCGATTTCACTCAACGCGTGGATCACGGCGCGGCGCACGTCGGTGTCGGTGTCCTTGAATGCCGCCGAGAGCGCCGGCACGGAGGCGGGGTCGGCGATCTCTCCCAGAGCGTGTGCCGCGGCCTCGCGTACGTCCGGGTCGCCGTCGTGCAGCGCGGCAGCGAGGCCGGCGGGCGCGCTCTTGAGCTCGAGCTCGCCCAGCGAATGCGCGGCAGCCTGCCTCACGTCGGCATTTCCGTCGGTCATCAGCGCCGCCAGCGGGTCGCCCGCGCGCGCGTCCTGAATCTCGCCCAGCGAGTGGGCGGCGGCCTGGCGCACGTCAGCATCGGGATCGCGAAGCGCGCCGATCAGTCCGTCCACCGCGCCGTGGTCCTGAATCTCGCCGAGAGAATGGGCCACGGCCTGGCGTACGTCGGCGTCCCTGTCCCTGAGCGCCGCGATCATGCCGGCCGGCGCGTGCTTGAGATCCAGCTCGCCGAGCGAGTGCGCGGCCGCCTGCCGCACGTCGGCGCTGGCATCGCCGCTCGTGAGCAGCGCCGCCAGCGGCTCGGCCGCGCGGGGATCCTGAATCTCGCCGAGTGAATGTGCTGCCGCCTGGCGGACATCGGCGTCGGCGTCCCGGAGAGCGCGCACGAGCCCGTCGACCGCCGCGTGATCCTGGATCTCCCCGAGGGCGTGAGCCGCCTCGAGGCGCACCTGGACGTCGGCGTCGCTCAGCACGCCGACCAGCCCGCTGGTGGCCCGCGCATCCTGGATCTCGCCCAGCGCGTGCGCGGTGGTGCCGCGCACGTCGGCGCTGCCATCCTTGAGGAGCGGAAGGAGCGGCTCGACCGCGCGCCGGTCCTGAATGTTGCCCAGCGCCCAGGCGCTCGTCTCGCGGACACCGGCATCGCTCGAGCGGAGCGCCTCGATGAGCGGCGTGACCGACCGCTGGTCCTGGAGCTGCCCGAGCCCCCACGCGCCCATCCGGGCGACATAGGGGTCGCTGTCGTGGAGACCGCGCAGCATCACGTCGAATGAGGCCGCGTCATCGGCCTCGCCCAGGCCAAGGAGCGCGGCTTCGCGGGTGCGGCCGTCGCTCGCCTGCGCCGCCGAGCGGAGACGCGCCACGGCTTCGGGCACGGTGCTCGAAGCCAGCAAACGCGCGGCGGCGCGTCGGACGCAGGGGTTCTGGTCGCCCAGTGACGCGGCGAGCAGCGGAACCGCCCGGGCGTCGCCCACCGAGCCGCCGAGGCGGTCCTGCTCCAGGCGCTGGGGCTCGGTGCGATCGCGGAGACCGTTCCTGGCGCCGCCACCCCACCGGCCCCACGAGTTGCCGAGCTGGTTCACCGCCATCTCGCAGACCACCGCGTCGGCGCGGCCGAGGGAAGCGAGGAATCCGCTCACCATGGCGGAGTCGGGGCCCGGCCGATTGCCGGCCCGCATGGCGGCCGTCACGTGGATGTGAGGCACCACCACGTGCACCTTCGGCACGCGGATGTGGATCGCCTGGGCCGCGGCTGCCGCCGCACCCGCCACCGCGAGCGCGGTCACCCCTGCCGTAAATCGTGTCATCGGTCGCATGTCCTCTCCTCTCAACGGTCGCCGAGCGCCTGGGCGGCGGCGCGGCGGATCTCGGCGTCCTTCGACTGCATCGCGCCGATGATGGCCTGCAGGGCCGTCGAATCGCGGATCTGGCCGAGCGCGTGGATCGCATTCTTGCGGGCGTCGGCGTCGGCATCGTTCAGCATTTCGCGGAGCGCAGGCACCGCGCGGGCATCGCCCATCTCGCTCACCGCCCACGCCGCGGTGCGGCGCACGTCGGCGTTCTGGTCGTGGAGCGCCTCGAGCAGCGCCGGCGGCGCCGTCTGCAGCTCGAGTTGACCGAGGCTCCAGGCCGCCGTCTTCCGCACGTCGGCATCGGCATCGCGGAGCGCCGCGGCCAGTCCTGCCGCCGCACTGTCGTCCTCGAGCTGGCCCAGCGCCCAGGCCGCCTTGCGCCGGACCTCGACGTTCTCGTCCTTGAGCGCGCCGGTGAGGGACGCGACGGCGCGCTTGTCCTCGAGCTGCCCGAGCGCCCAGGCAGACTGTGCCCGCACGTCGGCGTCGCTGTCGCGGAGCGCGGCCATCAGCGCGGTGACGGCGCGCTTGTCCTCGAGCTGGCCCAATGAATTGGCGGCGGCGCGCCGCACTTCGGCGTCGCTGTCCTTGAGCGCCGCGACCAGCGCGGCCACGCGGGCCGAGTTCCGGGCGGTGTCCTGCGGCTCGTGCGAACGGACGCCGGCGAGCATCGGCGCCACATTGCGCATGGCGGAGGCGATCGCCGCGCGGGCGATGCCGTTCACCACCGGGGTGGGCAGGGGCGTCGGAGAGATCCGCATCCGCGGGATGTCCACCACGACCGGGAAGTCGGGCGCCGGCGTGCGCCGGACGCGGCGGGGCGTGGTGTCCTGCACCGTCTGCGCCGGCGTTGCCGCCGCGCGCTCGGCCGCGGGCATCACGCCCGGCACCATCAGCGCCATCCCGCCCACGACCGCGAACGCCGCCGGCACGTGCCAGCGCCGCCGGACCTGCCTGGGCTCCCGGTCGTCCACCAGCCGCCTGACCCTCGCCACCAGCTGCGACGGCGTCTCCGCCATTCCCGACAGCGGCAGGGGCAGCGCCGGCGTGTGCATCCATTCCGCGACCTTCACCAGGCTCTTCGCCATCGTGAGACCGGAGCCGGTCCGGCCCACGGCCCAGTCGTCGCACAAGTACTCCGCCGTCTCCTGCATGCGCCGCCGCGCGAGCCGGTTGAGCGGCTGGAAGAAGAACGCGCGCTCGATCACGCAGGCGGCCATGAGCCAGATGGGATCGGAGCGGGTGAGGTGCGCGAGCTCATGCGCCAGCACGCTTCGCTGCTGCGCCGGCTCGAGGTCGGTGAGGACGGCGCGCGGGATGCAGATCTCGGAGCGCCCCAGCGCGACGGGGCTCGCCAGCCCCTCGGCCGCCGTAAGGCGGATCGGGCGCCGCACCCCGGCCGCGCGGCAGAGCGCCGCCACGTGCGCGTCGAGCGGCGAGCCGGCCATCGGCTCGCGCGGGCCGATACGCCACGACAGCCGGAACCGCGCGATCGCGAGCTGCAGCAGCAGGAGCGCCGCGAGCGCGATCCAGACCATCGGAAACAGGTCGGCGATGCGCGGCCAGCTCGACGTCGTCGCGGCGATCTCTTCGGCCGAAGCCTGGTGCAGCGAGCTCGGGGTCGCCGCGGCCGCGCTCGGGACCGGTGCCGCCTCGGTGGCCGCACGCCGGGCGTCGACGGGACGCTCCGGGGTCCGGTCCGCCGGCGCGCCGGGGCCCGTCTGGCGGCGGATCAGCGTGGTCGGAACGAGCGACGGCTGATCGGCCGCGCGGATCGCCACGCTTCCCTGCGGCCGGATGCCCAGCGCAGTCTGGGCGGTCGCGGTGAGGAGGCCGCCCAGGAGCGCCGCCTTCCAGAAGGTGTCCTGGAGATGATGCGACCGGATGACGCCGCGCCGCACCAGCAGCCAGACCGCCCCGATGAGCAGCGTGCTGTGGATCGCGTAGGTGAGCAGCCAGGCCGGCAGATCAGCGCGACTCATCGGAGACCTCCATGCGGGATTCGTGGTGCGCAATCAGGTCCTTCACCTTGTCGAGGTCCCCGGAGCTGATCTCGCGGGCGCTCAGCAGATGGCTCACCAGCTCGGCCACGTCACCATCGAAGAGCTGCTCGGTGAGCTCGCTCAGCATCGAATGCCGCACGGCGTCCTCGGAGACCGTGGCGCTGTAGACGAACTGGCGCGATTCGACCCGGTGGGTCACCACGCCCCGACGCTCGAGCCGGGAGAGCAGCGTGGCCACGGTGGTTGGAGCGAGCGAACGGTCGGGGCGGAGCGCCTCCGAGATGTCGGCGACGGTCGCTTCGCCGCGCTGCCACAGCACGCGCAGGAGAGCGAGTTGAAGCTCGGTGAGCTGGTGAGACTCTGGCATGGCGACTCCTGAGCGGGATCCGGGAGCAAACGACTACACATGTAATATTACACCTGTAGATTTCTGTCAAGACCCCGGATCGCTCCCCTTGACTTCCAACAGAACGGGCAGAACTATCTGTCGGAAGCCGACAGATACAACCCTCAACCCCGGCACTCATGGCGAACCCGACCCCCGCCGACGTCCTTCGGGGCACCCTCGACCTCCTCATCCTCAAGACCCTGACGCTCGCGCCCATGCACGGCTGGGGCATCAGCCAGCGCATCCAGCAGTTCTCGCGCGGCGTGCTCGACGTGAACCAGGGCTCCCTCTACCCGGCGCTCCAGCGGCTGGGGCACCGGGGATTGATCACGAGCGAATGGCAGGTGACGGAGCACAATCGCCGCGCCCGCTACTACGCGCTCACGCCGCGCGGCCGCGAGGCGCTGCACGAAGAGACCGCGAGCTGGAGACGATACGTAAGCGCCGTCGAATGGATTCTCGCGACCAGCTGATCCGTCATAGGGGAGACCGTCACCATGCATCGACTGACCGGCCTGAGCCAGCGCCTCCGTTCCGCCCTCCGCCGCGGCGCGATCGAAGCCGAGCTGGACGAGGAGATCCGCCTTCACCTCGATCTTGAGACCGAGCGCAACGTCGCCCTCGGCATGGCGCCCGCCGAGGCGCGCCGGCGGGCACTCGCCGCGTTCGGCGGCGTCGAGGCGACGAAGGAGGCGCACCGTGACGGCCGGGGCACGCGCTGGCTCGCGGATCTCGCGGCCGACACGCGTCATGCGCTCAGGAATCTCCGACGGCGTCCCGTCTTCGCCCTGACGGCGATCGCCACGCTGGCCCTCGGCATCGGCGCCAACACGACGATCTTCTCCGCGGTCGAAGCGGTCGTGCTGCGCCCCCTGCCGTACGCCGATCCGGGGCGGCTCGTGATGCTGTGGGAGGAGAACCCGGAGAAGGACTGGCACGAGCAGCTCGTGGCGCCCGCCAACGCGCTCGACTGGAAGGACCGTGTGGCGGCCTTTGCCGACGTGGCCCTCTACAACACGGGGATCGGGAACGCGACGCTGACCGGCGAGGGGCCGCCGCGGCTCCTCCGGCGCGACCGCGTGACCGGCAACTTCTTCTCGGTGCTGGGCGTCGCCGCGGAGCTCGGCCGCACCCTGCGGCCGGACGAGACCTGGGGCAGTGGAACGCACGTGGCCGTGTTGAGCCACCACGCGTGGCTCGAGCACTTCGGCGGCGACACCGCCGTGGTCGGCCGCACCGTCCAGCTGGAAGGCGAGCCGGTGCAGATCGTCGGCGTGATGCCCGAGCGCTTCGAGGCGCCGCTGCCCGACGTGGACCTGTGGGGGCCGTTTGAGTGGAAGCAGTCGGACCGGTCCCAGATCTGGTTCCGGCGCGCCCACTGGCCGCGGGCCGTCGCGCGGTTGCGGCCGGGCGTCACGCTCGAGCAGGCCAACGCCGAGCTTCAGGTCGTCGTGCGGCAGCTGCAGCACGAGTATCCCGAGACCAACAGCGTGATGGGCGCCGGGTTCACGCCGCTGCATCGCTTCCTGGTCGGTGATGCGCGGCGTCCGCTGCTCGTCCTGCTTGCCGCGGTGTCGCTGCTGCTGGCCATCGCCTGCGCCAACGTGGGAAACCTGCTCCTCGTCCAGGCCGCCGGACGTGAGCGCGAGACGGCGCTTCGCCTGGCGCTCGGCGCCGGCCGCTCGCGCATCATCCGCCAGGCACTGGCCGAGAGTCTCGTCCTGTCCGCCATCGGCGGCGCGGTCGGTATCGGGTTGGGGATGGGGGGAACGCGCCTCCTCGCCGCGTTGCAGCCGGAGGGCATGCTGCGCGTCGCGCACATCGGCTTCGATGCGCGGGTGCTGATGTACGTCCTTCTCGTGACCTTCGTGAGCGGCATCGCGTTCGGGATCGCGCCGGCCCTCTGGAGCGGGCGCCGCGCCCCGGGCGATGCGATCAAGGAGGGCGGGCGCGGCGGTGACGCCGGCGGAACCGGCCGGCGCTGGGCCGAGCGGCTCGTGGTCGCCGAGGTGGGGCTCGCCGTGCTGCTCACCCTCGGTGCCGGACTGCTCGTCCGGAGCTTTCTCCGGCTGCAGCAGGTGAACGCCGGCTTCGAGGCCGAGGGCGTACTGACCGCCGCCATCGCCCTGCCCGAGGCGACGTACGACAGCGTCCGCGGACCCGTCTTCTTCGACCAGCTCGTCGAGCAGGTGCGGGGCGTGCCGGGCGTGACCAACGCGGCCCTTGCGTCGGCGATTCCCCTCACCGGCGCGACCTGGACCAGCGATTTCGTGATCGCCGGCCGCCCCGCGAGCGAGTTCGGGAGCGAGGTGATGCACCGCATGGTGTCGCCCGACTACTTCGACGTGATGCGCGTGCCGCTCCTGAGCGGCCGCCGCTTCACGGCGGAGGACCGCGCGGGCGCGCCGCCCGTCACGCTGATCAACGACCAGCTGGCCCGCCAGTACTTCCGGGGAACCAGCCCGGTCGGTCAGCGCATCACGTTCGATCGCGTCCCGGACTCCACGTCCAAGTGGTACACGATCGTGGGCGTCGTCGGGAGCGAGCGGCAGCGCGAGCTCGCGGCCGAGCCGCGCATCGAGGCGTACTTCCCCGTCGCGCAGAACCCGGGCAACTACCGCATCCTCGTGGCTCGCACCGCGGGCGATCCCGCGGTGCTCGGCCCGTCGATCCGGCGCGTGGTCGCGGGACTCGATCCCTCGCTCGCGATCGCGTCGCTCCGCACCATGCGGGAAGTGCGGACGGTCGCGTCGGCGCGCGACCGGTTCCTCACCACACTGATGCTGCTCTTCGCGGTCGTTGGCGTGGTCCTGGCGGTGGTAGGCGTCTACGGGGTGATGGCGCAGCTCGCGCAGCGCCGCTCGCACGAGATGGGCATCCGGCTGGCCCTCGGCGCCGAGCCGTCCGCGGTCCGCTGGCTCGTGGTGCGCCACGGCCTGGCGCTGGTCGGCATCGGGCTCGCGGCAGGCGTCCTGGTGGCTGCCGCGGCGACGCGCTCGCTCGCCGCGCTGCTCTATCAGATTCCGCCGGCCGACCCGGCGACCTTCGTCGCGGTGCCGCTCATCCTTGCCGCAGCAGGCCTTGCCGCGGCATGGGTGCCGGCCGCGCACGCGAGCCGGGTGGATCCGGCGACGACGCTCCGATCCGACTGAGCGCTACGGCTCCAGCGGCCGTGGCGGCCCGGTCTCCACAGGCAGATCGGCGCGCCCGCCCCACTCGGTCCACGAGCCGTCGTAGACGGCGGCGGGCGGCAGCCCCGCCACTTCGAGCGCGAGCGCGACGGCGCAGGCGGTGACGCCGGAGCCGCAGGAGGTGACGACCGGATGCGCCGGACCGACGCCCGCGGCTCGCAGGATTCCCCGCAGCTGGTCGGCGCCGAGCATCCGCCCGCTCTCGTCCACCAGCGACTGGAACGGGATGCTGCGGCTCCCGGGTATGTGCCCGCCGCGGAGGCCGGGCCGTGGCTCCGGCTCGCTCCCCGCGAACCGGCCGGCCGAGCGTGCGTCCACCAGCTGCGCCCCGCCGGACCGGAGGATCTCGAGCATCTCCGGCACATCCCGGACGAGCGTCGGGTCGTAGCGTGCGGTGAAGCGACCGGCCGGCCGCGGCGCCGCGTCTCCCGTCTCCAGCGTCCTTCCCTCCCGCCGCCAGGCGCCGAGTCCTCCGTCCAGTACCGCCACGCGCTCATGCCCGAAGACGCGGCACATCCACCAGGCGCGCGGGGCGCTCAGATTGATCCCCGACGCGTCGTAGACCACGATCATGTCGTCGTCACCCAGGCCCAGCTCGCTCATGAGCGCGGCGAACTGCTCGGCCGACGGAAGCATGTGCGGCAGCGGCGAGCCCGGCTCGCTGGCCTCATCGAGATCGAAGCGCACGGCGCCGGGAATGTGTCCCTCGCGGAATTCCGCCGCGGGGTCGCGCCCGGCCGCGGGGAGATACCACGAAGCATCGACCGCCCGCACGTGGGAGTCGTGCAGGCGGTCGGCGAGCCATGCGGTGGAGACGAGCGGGTTCACCGCATCAGGAGACGGCGGCGGCGCGGTTGGCCCGCTCGAACTCCTGCATGAACTGCACGAGCGCCTCGCAGCCCGCCCTGGGGAAGGCGTTATAGATGCTCGCGCGCATCCCGCCGGTGGAGCGATGGCCCTTGAGTCCCTCGAAGCCGCGCTTCGAGGCCTCGGCGATGAACTTCGCCTCCAGCTCCTCGGTGGGCGCGCGGAAGCACACGTTCATCAGCGAACGGCTCTCCGGCTCCGCCGACCCGCGGAAGAAGTCGCTCTGGTCGAGGTAGTCGTAGAGCACCGTCGCCTTCTCCGCGTTCCGCTCCGCCATCCCCGCGAGGCCGCCCTCCGACCGGATCCACCTGAACACGAGCCCCATCATGTAGATCCCGAAGGTCGGCGGCGTGTTGTAGAGCGAGCGGTCCTTCGCGTGGGTGCGGTACTGCAGCATCGTCGGCAGATCCGTGGCTCCCGCCTCGACCAGGTCGTCGCGCACGATGACGAGCACCACGCCCGACGGCCCGAGATTCTTCTGCGCCCCGGCGTAGATGAGGCCGTAGCGCGTCACGTCGATCGGGCGGCTGTACATGTCGCTCGAGGTATCGGCGATCAGCGGAACGCCGGCCGGCGGCGCCGGCTCGGTCCGCCACTGCGTGCCGTAGATCGTGTTGTTGGTCGTGAAATGGACGTACGCCGGGGACGCCGAGTAGCGGATGGCGCTCGCCGGCGGGATGTAGCTGTGATTCCGGTCGGCGCTGCTCGCCGCCTCGTGCACGGTCCCCAACCGCTTCGCTTCCTTCACCGCCTTCTCCGACCAGACGCCGGTGACCAGGTAGTCCGCCGTCCCGCCCTTCGGCAGGAGATTCATCGGTACCATGGAGAACTGGAGCGAGGCGCCGCCCTGCAGAAAGAGGACGCGATAGTTGTCGGGGATCCCCGCCAGCTCGCGGCACGCCGCTTCCGCCTCGACGATGATGCGGTCGAAGACCTTGCCGCGGTGGCTGAGCTCCATCACGCCCATGCCGCTTCCCGCCACGTTCCAGAGATCCTGCTGCGCCTGGCGGAGCACCGGCTCGGGCAGCACGCCGGGACCGGCGCCGAGGTTGAAGATGCGGTCGCTCATGAGGTCACCCGTTCCTTCCGTCGAGCGCGGTGAGGTCCACGCTGATGATGTGCTCGTTCCCGCCGCGGATCGCCTCGACGGCCGCGGCGTCCGGCAGACTGTCGAGGTGGACGCGGGCCAGCGTGGCCTGCGCGCCGTGATAGATGATGTTCTCGACCTCCTCCACGTTCACGCGCCGGTCGGCGAGCACGCGGAAGACGTGGGCCAGCACACCCGGCCGGTTCCGGTGCCGCACCGACAGGACGTACCGTGCGGAGCTCTTGGCCAGCCGGTTCACGCAGTTGGGGACGGCGCCCGTCTCCTTGAACGCGCCGACGATGCGGAGCACCTCGTGCGCGATCGCCACCTGGGCCTGCTCGGTCGACGCGCCGACGTGATGCGTGCCGTATACCCCCGGCTCCTGCACGATCGGGTCGGCGAAGTCGGCACTCGCGCCGGCGGGCTCCTGCTGGAAGACATCGAGGCCCGCGCGGATCCCCTTCTCGTGGATGGCGCGCGTGAGCGCCGCCTGGTCGACGACCGACCCGCGCGACGTGTTGATGAGGTAGGCCCCGGGCCGCATCGCCGCCAGGAACTCGTCGTTCACCAGATGCTTCGTCTCGGGCGTCGACGCGACGTTGATCGAGACCGCATCGCTCACGCGCGCCACCTCGAGCGGGGTCTGGCAGTACTCCACCCCGATGCGGGCGGCCTCTTCGACGGTGAAGTTGCGCGACCACGCGGCCACCCGCATCCCGAACGCCCTGGCCCGCACGGCGATCTCCCGGCCGATCTGGCCCAGCCCGACGATCCCCATGGTGCGGCCGTAGAGCCCGCGCGCCTTCGAATATTCCCCCTTCCGCCAGCGGCCGGCCCGCAGGTCGGCGACCTGGTCGGGGATGCGGCGGTCGCAGGCGAGGAGGAGCCCGAGGGCGAGCTCGGCGACGGCGACCGAGTTTCGCCCCGGACAGTTGGAGACGAAGATGCCGCGGGCCGACGCGGCCGCGACGTCGATGGTGTCGATCCCCGCCCCGGCGCGGATCACGAGGCCGAGGCTCGCGCCCGCCTCGAGCGCGGCCGCGCTCACCTTCGTGCCGCGCACGATGAGGACCGCCGGGTCCGCCGCGCGCACCGCGTCCGGCAGCTGCTCGGCCGTGAGATCCGGCTGCAGCGTGACCTCGCAGCCGAGCTCCTTGAGGCCGTCCACGCCCACCTTCTCGAACTTGTCGGCGATCAGGACCTTCATGCGGTCTCCGGCGAATCCAGCGTGTGGACGAGGAGCCCGCTCCGGAGCTTGGGCTCGAACCAGGTGCTCTTGGGCGGCATCACCTCGCCCGCGTCGGCGACCCGCATGAGCTGCCCGAGCGTCGTCGGGTACATCGACACCGCGAGCGCCATCTCCCCCGAGTCGACGCGCCGCTCCAGCTCCCGCGTGCCCCGGATGCCGCCGACGAAGTCCACGCGCTGGTCGGTCCGCGGATCCCCGATCCCGAGAATCGGGCCGAGGATGCGATCCTGGAGGAGGCTCACGTCGAGGGAGCCGATCGGGTCATCCGCGGGAATCCCGCCGGCATCGAGCTCGACGAGATACCACTGGTGATCGACGTAGAGACAGAACGCGCCCGCCCGCGGCGGCACCGGGTCGTCGGTGCGGCGCACCTGGCCGAGGGCGCGGAGGCGCTCGAGCACCTGATCGGCCGTCCGGCCGCCGAGATCCTTCACGACGCGATTGTAGGGCAGGATCGCCAGCTGATCGGCGGGGAAGAGCGCCGCGAGGAACCAGTTGTATTCCTCGTTCCCGAAGTGGTTCGGGTTGGCGGCGCGCTTCTCGCGCCCCGCGCGCCAGGCGCTCGCCGAGCGGTGATGCCCGTCGGCGACGTACGCGACCGGCACCAGACCGAACGCCTCGGACAGCGGGCGCGTATCGGCCACCCGCCACACGGTGTGGCGCACCCCGTCCTCGGCGGTGAAGTCGTAGAGCGGCTCGCTCTTCGAGGCGCGCTCGACCAGCCGATCCACGTCCGCGTTGCCGCAGTAGGTCAGGAACACCGGCTCAGCGTTCGCGTCGAGCGTGAGGACGTGGCGCGTGCGGTCGTCCTCCTTGTCCTTCCGCGTCTTCTCGTGCTTGCGGATCACGTTGCGCTCGTAGTCGTCGATGTGCACACAGCCGACGACGCCGGTCTGCACCCGCCCGCCCATCTCCTGCCGATACACGTAGAGCGAGGGTTCCGCGTCCCGGTGGAGCACGCCCTCGGCCACGAACCGGTCGAGCGCCGCGCGCGCGGTGGCGTAGACGCGATCGTCGTGCGGGTCGGTATCGGGCGGGAGGTCGATGTCGCTGCGGCCGACGTGCAGAAACGAATGCGGATTCCCCTCCGCAAGCCGTGCCGCCTCGTCACGGGTCACGACGTCATAGGGAACGGCGGCAACCTGGCTGGCGAGGGCGGGATCGGGGCGGAGCGCCTTGAACGGATTGAGCCGCATGTCGCTCACATCCTAATCGTGAGGCAGGCTCCGCCGCAAACCGAAGTGCGCTGTTAAGATCGAGCATGACCTGCACGCGACGATTGCCCTTCGGTGCCGAGATCACCGCCGACGGCGCCCACTTCCGGGTGTGGGCGCCGCGACGGAAAAGGGTCGAGGTGCTCGAGGAGGATGGCGGCCGGCCCACCGCCCTCGCGCCGGAGGACGGCGGCTGGTTCGCGGGGCTCGTCGGAGGCGCGGGGGCCGGTTTCCGGTATCGCTTCCGGCTCGACGGGACGGGCGCCTTCCCCGATCCCGCATCGCGCTTCCAGCCCGGGGGGCCGCACGGACCGTCGGAGGTCGTCGATCCTCACGCCTTTGCGTGGACCGACACCGGCTGGCGCGGCCTCGAGCTCGAGGGACAGATCCTCTACGAGCTGCACATCGGCGCGTTCAGCCGCGAGGGCACCTGGACCGCCGCGGCCCGCGAGCTGCCCCAGCTCGCCGCCGCGGGCATCACCGCCGTCGAGGTGATGCCGGTGGCCGATTTCCCCGGGCGCTTCGGCTGGGGCTACGACGGCGTGAACCTGTTCGCTCCGACGCGCCTCTACGGGCGCCCCGACGACTTCCGCGCCTTCGTCAATGCGGCGCACGCCGCCGGCCTGGGCGTGATCCTCGACGTGGTCTACAATCACTTCGGACCGGACGGGAACTACATCCGCGAGTTCGCGGACGAGTTCTTCAGTCCGCATCATGAGAACGAGTGGGGCGAACCGCTCAACTTCGACGGCGCGGACAGCGGCCCGGTGCGGGAATTCTTTCAGGCGAATGCCCGGCACTGGATCGAGGAGTATCACCTGGACGGGCTTCGCCTCGACGCGACCCAGGCCATGCACGACCGGAGTGACGACCACATCATCGCGGCGATCGGCCGGACGGCCCGGGAGGCGGGCGGCGGCCGCCACGTCCTCCTCATCGCCGAGAACGAGCCGCAGGACACGCGCCTCGCGCGGCCGGCCGAACACGGCGGGCTGGGCCTCGACGCCATCTGGAACGACGACTTCCACCACGCGGCAGCCGTCGCCCTCCTCGGCCGGGACGAGGCGTACTACAGCGATTATCGCGGGAGCGCGCAGGAATTCATCTCCGCGGCCAAATGGGGCTTTCTCTACCAGGGGCAGCGATCAGCCTGGCAGTCCGCGCCGCGGGGCCACGCCGGACTCGACCTCAGACCGGCACAGTTCGTCACCTTCACCCAGAATCACGACCAGGTGGCGAATTCCGCGCGCGGGGAGCGGCTCCATCAGCTGGCATCGCCGGGCCGCTGGCGCGCGATGACGGCCCTGCTCCTCCTGGGGCCCGGCACGCCGATGCTCTTCATGGGTCAGGAATTCAGCGCGACGAGTCCGTTCCCCTACTTCGCCGACCACACCGGCGAGCTCGCCGCTCAGGTGCGGGAAGGACGCCTCGGCTTCCTCTCGCAGTTTCCGAGTCTCGCTCTCCCGGAGATGCGGGCGCAGGTGCCGGATCCCGCGGCGCCGGAGACATTCGAGTCCGCCCGGCTCGACTTCAGCGAGCGCGCCGCACATCCGGCGGCCGTGGCACTCCATCGCGATCTCATCGCGCTCCGCCGCAGCGACGCCGCCTTCCACTCGCAGCGGCCGCGCGCGGTGGACGGCGCCGTGCTCGGAAAGAACGCCTTCGCGCTCCGGTTCTTCGCATCCGACGCCGGCGACCGACTGGTGCTGGTGAACCTGGGCCACACCCTGCACCTCGAGCCGACGCCGGAGCCGCTCCTCGCGGCACCGACCCGCGCGGGATGGCGCATTCGATGGTCGTCCGAGGATCCGCGCTACGGCGGCGCCGGCACTCCGGACGTCCTGACCGATGAGGGCTGGCGGGTTCCGGCGGAGGCCGCCGTGGTGCTGGAGCCGGCCCCGTGAGCGCCTCCGCCCCGTCCTCGCTTCGAGCCACCGACGGCGTGGTGCGCCGGATCATCGGCCCCGGCACGGCGGCGAGCCACCCCGATGCCGTGGTGGGACGCGAGTGGCTCGTCACCAACGGGCTTGGCGGCTACGCCTCGGGCACGATCGCCGGCGTGGCCACGCGCCGCTATCACGGGCTCCTGATCGCGGCACTCCCCAACCCGCTCGGCCGCACGCTCATGCTCAACCGGGTGGCCGAGCGGATGATCCTGCCCGACGGCTCCTCGGCGGCGCTGGGTGGTCAGGAGCGGGTGGAAGGCGGCCTGGAGCTCCCGCCGCTCGAGCATCTCCGGAGCTTCCGGCTCGAGGCCGGCCTGCCGGTGTGGGAGTACCTGATCGAGGGGCGCCTCCTCGAGAAGCGCGTAGTGCTCCCCGCCCGGCAGAACACGGTCTACCTCTCCTACCGCCTGCTGGAGGGCGACGCGGTGCAGCTCGAGCTCCGGCCGGGCGTGCATTTCCGCTCGCACGACGCGCCGGTCAATCTGCCGCTGCACGATTCCTACGCCATCAGCGCGGTGGACGGACACTATGTCATCCATGCGAGCGACGAGCGGCCCGATCTGCGACTCCGCCTCGCAGGCCGGAATCCCGGCTTCACCGCCAATCCCGAGCGGCTGCCCGAGCTGCTCTACCGCGTCGAGGCCCATCGCGGCTACGACTCGACCGGCGGCCTCTGGGCACCTGGCGCGTTCATTGTCGACCTTGCGTCCGATGCTCCCGCTACGCTCGCCGCATCCACCGAGAGCGTCGACGTGATGCTGGCACTCGACGCCGACGGCGCCCACCGCTCGGAGCTCGAGCGCCGCAGGCGACTCCTCACCGCCGCGCCGCCGGCGGCCCGCTCGGGAATCGGCGCCGAGCTGGTCCTCGCGGCCGATCAGTTCGTCATCGTCCCCGTGGGCCGGACCGCGGAGATGGCGCGCGCGCACGCGAGCGGCGACGAGGTGCGCACGGTGATCGCCGGGTATCACTGGTTCACCGACTGGGGCCGCGACACGATGATCAGCCTGGAGGGGCTGACGCTGACGACCGGCCGCCACGCCGAGGCGGGCTTCATCCTGCGGACATTCGCGCATTACGTCCGCGACGGCCTCATCCCCAACATGTTCCCCGAGGGTGAGCGCGAGGGACTCTATCATACCGCCGATGCGACGCTCTGGTTCTTCCACGCGATCGACCGCTACGTGGACGCCACCGCCGATCGCTGGACGCTCCGGCTCCTGCTGCCCACGCTCTTCGACATCGTGCGCCGGCACATCGAAGGCACGGATTTCGGCATCGGGGTGGACCCTGCCGACGGGCTCCTGCGTCAGGGCGCAGCCGGCTACCAGCTCACGTGGATGGATGCCAAGGTGGGCGACTGGGTCGTGACGCCGCGGCGGGGCAAGGCGGTGGAGATCAACGCGCTCTGGTACAACGCGCTCTGCCTCCTGGAGCGGTGGCTCTCCGAGGAGCGGGACGCCGCCGCGGCGGCGCCGGTCTCCAGGGAGCGGGAGCGGGTCCGCGAATCGTTCAACCGCCGCTTCTGGAATCCGGCGACCGGCTGCCTCTACGATGTCGTCGATGGCGAGCACGGCGACGACCCATCCTGCCGGCCAAACCAGGTGTTCGCGATCTCACTGCCGAACCCCGTGCTCGACCGCGAGCGGTGGGATCCGGTCCTCAACGTTGTACGCGACCGGCTGCTGACGCCGTTCGGGCTCCGCTCCCTCGCGCCCGGTCACCCCGAGTACAAGCCCCGCTACTACGGCGATCTCCGCGCGCGCGACGCGGCGTATCACCAGGGCACGGTGTGGGGCTGGCTGATGGGACCCTGGATCGACGCCTGGCTCAAGGCGCACCCCGATGACCGCTCGGTGGCCCGTGGGCTCGTCGAGGGGCTCGCGGCGGACCTCGGCGAATTCGGCGTCGGCTCCATCGCGGAGGTGTTCGACGCGGAATCCCCCTACACGTCGCGCGGCTGCATCGCCCAGGCGTGGAGCGTGGCGGAGGCGCTCCGCTGCTGGGTCAGGACGGCCGGCTAGCCGCGCCGCGCCGGCGCTCGGGCCCGGGGTAGTTCCCGTGGTGGTGTCGCCGCTCGATCGGCACATCGCCGGCGGCATCTTCGGGCAGAACCCGTTCCTCCCGCCCGATTTCTCCGGCGTTGCCGCTGCTGCCGCCCATCCCGCCGCCGATGATGTCTCGCTCGTTTTCCCGCATGCAGCCTCCTGGTCGGTGCGCCGAGCCCAACCTAGGGCCGTCGCGGCGTCCGGTTGGTGCGGGGCGTCACCGGCGGTTATCGTCCGGCATGCCCAGCCTCGACACGATCATCCCGCGCTTCCGGAACGCGGATCGCACCACCCGGCTCGAGACGCTGCTCGACTACGCCCGCCGACTTCCGCCGCTCCCCGAGCGGCTCGCGGCGGAGAAGGCGCTGGGTCACAACCTGGTGCACGAGTGTCAGACGCCGGTCTTTCTCTGGACCGAGGTCGCCGACGGACAGGTGCACATCTTCGCCGACGTGCCGCCGGAATCGCCGACCGTCCGCGGCTTCATCTCGCTGCTGATCCGGACGCTGGAAGGCCGCTCGCCCGACGAGGTGGCCCGGGTGCCCGACGACCTGCTCGACCAGCTCGGCCTCACCGAGACGCTCGGCATGACCCGGACGCAGGGGCTCTCCGCCATCCTCGCTCGGATCAAGCGCGCCGCAACCTTCGGCGCGGGCCGGCCGTAGGGAGCGCGTCCCCCGCCCGGAGACTCCATGTTGAGCCGAACCGTCGTCGCCGCCGTCGCGCTCGCCGTCGTGCCGATGGGCGCCGTGCCCACGATCGTGGAATACCCGAGTCCGAGACCCGGCAGCTTTCCCCACGACCCGGCCGTGGGCGCCGACGGGATCGTCTGGTACACCGACCAGACCAACAGCTACATCGGGCGGCTCGACCCGGCGACCGGCGGGATCACGGATTTTCCGACGCCGACGCCGTCGTCGGGACCGCACGGCGTCGTGGTCGCACCCGACGGCGGCGTGTGGTACACGGCGCAGCGCGTGGGCAAGCTCGGCCGGCTCGACCCGCGGAGCGGGCGGATCACCGAGTACGACCTTCCCGACAACGCCCGCTACCCCCACACTCCGATCGTGGTCGGCGACCGGATATGGTTCACCGACGCCAACAGCAACACCTACGGCTGGCTCGATCCGGCGAGCGGGCGCGTCAGCGTCTTCACCGCGCCGGTACCCAATTCGATTCCATACGGCATTCGCGCCGCCGCGGACGGCTCGGTCTGGATCGCGCAGCTGGGGACCAACCGGCTGGGGCACGTCGATCCCCTCAGCGGCGTCATGAAGGAGTTCGAGCTGCCCGATCCGGGCGCGCGGCCCCGCCGGCTCGCGGTCGGAAGCGACGGCACGGTCTGGTATACCGACAATGCCCGCGGCTATCTTGGCGCTCTCACACCCGCCACCGGCCGCGTCCGCGAATGGCCGTCGCCCGGGGGAAGGGGCTCACAGCCGTACGGGATCGCGATCGCGCGTGACGGCCGGATCTGGTACGACGAAGCCGGCACCAACACCATCGTCGCCTTCGACCCGAAGACCGGTGCGATGGAGCGGGTCCCCATCCCGACCGCCACGGCGGTGGTCCGCCACATGGTGAGCGATGACGCGCGCGGGCGGCTGTGGCTCGCGCTGAGCGGTACCGGCCGCATCGGGCGGATCGACCTGCCCAGACCCTGACGCATTCACGGAGGATTCATTCCGGACCCGTCCACTGAGCCGCTCGGCATTCTCGACATCGCGCACCGCGGCGCCGGTTTCCTCCGGCGCCGCGAGGCCAGCTACCTCCCCTCCAGCGGCGACATCCACGTCAGCGAACGGCTGATCCGGCAGTACCATCTGCGTCCCGGCGACGAGATCTCGGGCGTCGCGGGCCGCGGCGGCAAGGGACGCGGGCCGAGTCTCGAGCGGGTGACCGCCGTCGGCGGGCGTCCGCCCGAATCCCTCGGCGAGCGCCCCGAGTACAGCCGGCTGACCGCGACCCATCCGACCGAGCGGCTGCAGCTCGAGTGCGGCCTCACGCGCTTCGGCCAGCGCGACTACACCGACCGCGTCATCGATCTGCTCTGTCCCTTCGGCAAGGGCACGCGCGCGCTCATCGTGGCGCCGGCCAAGGCGGGCAAGACGATGGTGCTGCAGGCCATCGCCGAGGGCGTGAGCCGCAACCACCCGCAGGCGGCACTGCTCATCCTCCTGGTGGACGAACGGCCCGAGGAGGTCTTCGAGATGGAGGCCGCCGGATTCGGCGAGGTGATCGCCTCCACCTTCGACCACCCCGCCGACCGCCATGTCGCCGTGGCGGAGCTGACCCTCGAGCGGGCGCGCCGTCGCGTGGAGCTGGGCGAGGACGTCGTGATGATCGTGGACTCGCTCACCCGCCTCGCCCGCGCCTACAACACCGTCGAGCGCGGGACCGGCCGCACGCTCTCGGGCGGGCTCGACGCGCAGTCGCTCGAGCGCCCCAAGCGCTTCCTGGGCAGCGCGCGCCGGATCGACCCGGCGAAGGGCGGCGGCTCGCTCACCATCGTGGCCACGGCACTGGTGGACACGGGCAGCAAGATGGATCAGGTGATCTTCGAGGAGTTCAAGGGGACGGGAAACAGCGAGCTGGTGCTGAGCCGGGAGCTGGCGGAGCGCCGGGTCTTTCCGGCCATCGACCTCATCGCGAGTGCCACCCGGCGCGAGGAGCTGCTGCTGCCGCCGGACGTGCTGGCGGCATCGCACGCCATCCGCGGACGCATCGCGGGGATGTCGCCGCTCAATGCGATGAACGATCTGCTGGTGGATCTGCGGCGGACGAAGACGAATGCCGAGCTGGTGGCCGCGGCGGCGACCTGAGCCTCAGGCCGCCTGGCCCAGCTTTCTGAGCATCCGGTAGTGCGAGGCGATCGCGGCTCTGAGCGTGGGCTGCGCGTGATAGGGCATCCCGTACTTCCGCGCCACTTCCTCGACGATCGGGCTCAGCGCCGGGTAGTGCACGCTGCACGTGCGCGGGAAGAGGTGGTGCTCGACCTGGAAGTTGAGCCCGCCCACGTACCAGCAGAGCAGCCGGTTGCCGCGGCCGAAGTTCGAGGTGGTGGCCATCTCGTGCACCATCCAGGCGTGCTCCATCTGCCCTTCGGCGTCGGGCGCCGGGTAGTCCGTCCCCTCCACCACGTGCGCGAGCTGGAAGATGACGCCCAGGATGAGGCCGGCCGTGAGGTGCACCACGACGAACCCGATCAACACCTGCCACCACGGAATCGGCAGCAGCCAGAGCGGGAGGGCGATCGCCCACGTGTAGTAGATCAGCTTCGTGACCACGAGCGTCGCGATCTCCGACCGCGGGTGCTTCCGGTTCCGATAGGGACCGAGGTCGCGCTGCATGAAATACTTGTAGTCCTTCACGAACACCCAGAACAGCGTGGAGAGGCTGTAGGCGCCGAAGGCGTACAGGTGCTGGAAGCGGTGGAAGCGGCGGTGGTCGGCCGACGGCGAGA
This sequence comes from Gemmatimonadales bacterium, assembly GCA_025935995.1. Taxonomy (GTDB): domain Bacteria; phylum Gemmatimonadota; class Gemmatimonadetes; order Gemmatimonadales; family GWC2-71-9; genus JAICUF01. The sequence goes on along the minus strand of JAICUF010000009.1, from coordinate 3,400 downwards.
GGCGGAGCAGCGGCGAGACCGTGAGGTCCTCGTCGATCCCCTCGATGTTGGTGTAGGTGTGATGGATCACGTTGTGCGTGATCTTCCACATGTACCCGTTGGCGCCGCAGAGATCGAAGCTGAGCCCGATGATCCGGTTGACCCAGGGCCGCGACGAATAGGCGCCGTGCAGCGCGTCGTGGGAGACGGAAAACCCGATGCCGGCGAGCCCGACGCCCATGACCACCGCGAGGCCGAGCATCGCGAGCGGCGAGAGGGTGCCGGTGAGAATGATGGCGTAGGGAACGAACGTGAGCGCGAGCAGGATGACCGTCTTGGCCACCATGGCGCCGTTGGCCTTGTCCGACAGCCCGCGGTCCTGAAAGTACGATGCTACGCGCCGCTTGAGCTCCTCGGCGAACCGCGCCGAGTCACGGGCAGGGAAGCTGACCTTGAGGGGAGTGGCGCTGGCGGTCAGCGGCTCGCCCGTCCGCGGGCGTCCTTGCGCTGACGCCGCTGAGCCGCGGCCGACTTGAGCTGGCGCGCCTCGCTCGGCTTCACGTAGTAGCGCTTCTGGCGCAGCTCCTTGAGGATGCCCGACCGCTGCATCTTCCGCTTGAACGCCTTGAGCGCCCACTCGATGCTGTCGCTGTCCGAAAGTTTGATCTCGATCATGTGTCCCGATTCTCTGTGTGGCAGATTCAAGGCAACGGGGCCGCCCGGAGATCCGGACGGCCCCGCCCGCTCAACCGCGGACCTTGACGACGTTCTCCGCCGCCGGACCCTTCTGGCCCTGGACGATGTCGAACTCGACGGCCTCGCCCTCGGCGAGGGACTTGAAGCCCTGGCCCTGGATGGCCGAGTGGTGGACGAAGCAGTCCTTCTGGCCGTTGTCGGGGGTGATGAAGCCGAACCCCTTCGCATCATTGAACCACTTCACCTTGCCGGTGGTACGCATCACGGTACTCTCTTTTTGTTGTTGTGTCCGGAGTCCGGTAATGCCGTACCTCCTGACAGTTGTTCACCCGGGCATGTCCCGGGCGGCCCGCCAACGAAGAAGGGACCCGGTTGCTCCCCAGGTCCCTTGTCACGCTGGTTTCAGCCCTGCAAATCTAGCGCGGTGCCCCGGGGGTGTCAATTGACGGGGCTTGCCGCCGCATCGTCGATCCGCACCCGCGCCACCGCCCGCCGGAGCCGCCCTCTGAGCCGGAAGAGAAGCCCGCCGGCCACCGCCACCAGGCCGACGACCAGCCCCCACCAGAGGCCCCGCGGGCCGAGCGGCGTGCGGAAACCCAGCAGCAGGCTCACCGGCAGACCCACCAGCCAGAACCCGACCAGGTTCATGGCGAAGGGAGCGCGGGTGTCGCCCAGGCCGCGCAGGGCGCCGATGGAGACGACCTGTATCCCGTCGAAGATCTGGAAGACGCCCGCGATCGGCAGCAGCGCCGACGCCAGCAGCACCACCGCCGGCTGGTCCGAGTAGACCCGCGCCAGCGGCACCGGCGCGCCCAGGAAGACGAGCGCCGTGATCCCCATGAACCCCACGCCGAAGAGGAGCGCCGTACGGCTTGCCCGCCGGGCCCCCGCCGCGTCCCCCTGCCCCACCGCGCGTCCCACCAGCACCGCCCCCGCGGCCGATACCCCGAGCGGCACCATGAAAGTGAGCGACGCCAGGTTGAGGGCGATCTGGTGCGCCGCGACCGGCACCGTGCCAAGGCGCCCCATGAGCAGGCCGATCGCGCCGAACACGCCGAACTCGAGCTGCATCTGGGCGCCGATCGGCGCGCCGAGGGCCACCATGCGCCCGAGCGGAACGGGCGCCAGCGTATCGGGATGCAGCGTGCGCAAGTGCGGATGCAGCGCCCGCCAGGCGAGGAGCGCGAGCCCCGCGGTCATCGCCCAGCGGCTGACGGTCGTGGACCACGCCGAGCCGAAGGCGCCGAGCGCCGGCGCCCCCCAGTGGCCATAGATGAGCGCCCAGTTGAGGAGGATGTTGAGGAGATTGGCCAGCACCATCGCCGCCACGATGGCGCGCATGCGGCCCAGCGCCTGGAGCGTCTGCCGCAGGACCGTAAAGGCGAGAAAGGGCAGCACGCCCGGAAGCTCGCGGAGCACGTACCCCGCGGCGATCGGCACCACCTCCGCCGGCTGTCCCAGCAGCACGAGCGCGGGCCGCGCGGCCAGGAGGAGCAGCGAGATCGGCACGCTGAGTGCGAGCGAGAGCAGGAGTCCGCGCTGAAGGGCGCGCGTCACCGACTCGTCGTCACCCGCGCCCACCGCCTGCGCCACGATCGGGTCGAGCGCGAGCAGCGTGCCCATCCCGAACACCGCGCACGCGTAGAAGTAGACGTTGCCGAGCGCCACGCCGGCGAGCGCGGCGGCCGAGATGCGTCCGACCATGATCGAGTCGACCACGCCCATCGCCATGAGTCCCACCTGCACCACCACGATCGGCAGCGCCAGGTGCATCAGCTCGCGCGCCGTGCCCCGGGACGGCGTTGCGCGGGAGACGTCGGCGGGTACGTTCAGACGAACCTCCGGAAGGAATGCACGTGGCCGATCGCGAAGGGGCGCGCCTGCGGCAGGACGCGAGCCGGCACGCCAACTGGCGCCGCTGGGGACCATACCTCTCGGAGCGCCAGTGGGGCACGGTCCGCGAAGATTACTCGGCAGACGGTGCCGTGTGGACCTCGTTTCCGCACGATCACGCGCGGAGCCGCGCCTACCGCTGGGGTGAGGACGGCATCCTCGGCCTCTCCGACCGGCAGGGCCGCCTGTGCTTTGCGCTCGCGCTCTGGAACGGCCGGGACCCCATCCTCAAGGAGCGGCTCTTCGGGCTCACCAATCCCGAGGGCAATCACGGCGAGGACGTGAAGGAGTGCTATTACTTCCTCGACGCGACGCCGACGCATTCCTGGCTCCGCGGACTCTACAAGTATCCCCACGACGCCTTTCCCTATGACGACCTGCGCGCGGAAAACGCGCGCCGCGGCCCGGACCGTCCCGAGTACGAGCTCGCCGACACCGGGATCTTCGACCGCAACCGCTACTTCGACGTCATGGCCGAGTACGCAAAGGCGTCGCCGGAGGACATCCTGATCCGCATCACCGTGGCGAACCGAGCCGCGGAGCCCGCGGAGCTGCACCTCCTGCCGACCCTCTGGCTCCGGAACATCTGGTCGTGGGGTCGCACGGGTGAAGGCTACCGGGGGCGCGGAACGCTCACCGCCGACGGCGCGGACGCCATCGCCTGCCGCCACCCGACGCTCGGCGCCTACCGGCTGGAGGTCGAGCCGGGGCCGGACGGTCCTCCCGCGCTCCTCTTCACCGAGAACGAAACCAACACCGAGCGGCTCTTTGGACGACCGAACGCGTCACCCTGGGTGAAGGATGCCTTCCACGAGTGGCTCATCGGGGGCCG
>JAICUF010000080.1 GCA_025935995.1 Gemmatimonadales bacterium | reverse complement strand
GTCCTGCCCGTCCCGCCCGTCCCGCCTAGACCGGCCTCCGCGCCTCCGTCCACCGGTTCGTCGCGTCCAGCACCGCGAACACCGCCGCCCGCTCGGCGCTCTCCTTGATCTCGGCCGTCCCGGTCAGCAGCAGCGACTCGCGCCCGCCCAGCCCCTGGACCCCGACGAACGCGAACTCCCGGTCGAACACCTCCACGATCTTGGCTCCCTCGAGCGCCACCGACGCGGCCTGGTCGGCCAGCAGCCGGTCCAGCACCGTCACCGCCGCCTTCGCCGCGGCTTCCACGCGGCTTCGCGGCGTATCGCTCGACTCCTCCTCCGCCGTCTCGGTCATGTTCCGGAAGCTCAGCGTCACCGTGATCTGGATCCGGTGCGGCCGGCGCCCCGGCGCCACCGTCAGGTTCTCGAAGAGCACCGAGCGGCGGAGCACCTGCTCCCGCACCGTCTCGCGCTCCAGCGTCTCGATCGGCTTCACGTCCGCCGTCTGCGCCACGCTGATCTTGCGATGATCCACCTTGAGCCCGAGCTGCGCAAGGAGCGCCGACTCGATGTTCCGGACCAGCTGCTTCGGCTGCAGCCCGGACTGCGCCAGCACGTGCACCTCGCTCACCTCGCCCAGCGGCGTCGTCACCACCCGCGCCGACAGGATGCCCTCGAGACTCGTCAGCAGGTTCTCCGCCCGCCGCACTCCCCACGGGTCGGGCACGGAGTCGGGTGCCGGCGTCGCCGGCGGCCGACCCACCTGGTTGACGGGCCCCGACTGGCGGGGCGAATACGATCCGCTCACGATGCGCATCCTTGCTCGGACAGGGTTGCTCAGGCGACCAGGTTGCGGCCCGACGCCTTGGCGCGATAGAGCGCGCGGTCGGCCGCCACCAGGAGATCGTGCTCCGAGGTCTGCTTCGGGTCGAACTCCGCCAGCCCCACACTCACCGTCACCACGCCGGCGGGATACCCCAGCCGCCGCCCCACACCCTCGATTCCTGCCCGGAGCGCCTCGGCCACGCGCGCGGCACCCGCGAGATCGGTCCGCGTGAGGATCACCACGAATTCGTCGCCGCCGTAGCGGGCCGCCACATCGGACGCGCGCACGGCATGCCGCACCTCCGCCGCCACGCCCCTCAGGATGTCGTTCCCCGCCTCGTGCCCGTAGGTGTCGTTCACCTGCTTGAACCGGTCGAGATCGAGGAACATCACGGCGAACCTGTCGTTGCTCCGCTTGCTGCGCTCGATCTCGTGGTTCAGCCGGTCGCGCAGCACCCGGTAGGTCGAAAGGCCCGTCAGGGTGTCCACCGCCGCCGCCGATCGCGCCTCTTCCGCCCGCCGCTCCTGGTAGGGCGTACACTGCCGGAGCGTCGCCCGGCCGGTGGCGGCCACCTCGGCGAAGCGCCGGCAGGTGGCGAAGCCGCAGGCCCCGCAGTCCCACGGCCGGCCGTTGGGACCCAGGCCGATCGCGTCGAGGAAGGTGCCGACCACCGCCGGGTCGGGCTCGATGGCCCGGGGCCGGATGGCGAAGACCGCACCCACGCTCGCGACGACCGCGCTGTCCACCACCGGCGCCCGGCTCCGCGGCGGCTCGGTGCTCGCGAGCAGTGCGCGCCGCCAGTAGAGCTCCTCGCGCGGGCCCGACAGCGGATGGTCGAGCGCGCGCTCGCATGACAGCGCGTCCACGAAGCCGAGCTCCAGCCGATCCACCGAGACCGCGCGGGCGAGGCCGGCCAGGGCATCGAGCCCGCGTACCACCCGGAAGCGCCCGGTGGTGTGCCGGAACTCATCCAGCATGGCCAGCGGCATGCCGCCCGCCGCGCTCAGGTACCGCCGCCGCTCCTCCGGCACCCGGTGGAAGTATCCCGGCTGACTCAGCACGCTCACCCCGCGAGCCCGGAACAGCTCCTCCAGGTCGGCAAAGGTGATCGCGGCCTCGAGGTCCGCGCTCCGGACCGGCGGACTGATGCCGGCGTAGATCACCGGGACGTGCGCCCCCTGCCGTGCCTTGAGGTATCGCGCCTCGGCCACGGCCGGGATCGCCACCGGCGCCAGGTAGGGGATGAGCTCGGGATACCGGGCCCCGATCGTGTCCACCACCACCGGATCGGTGGAGCGGATCATCGTCCCCCACGACTCCTCTTCCCAGAGCCGGAGGTACTCGGCCGCCACCAGCTCGTCGCCGATGACACCCCGGGTGACCGTCCGGAAACCCGCCTCGTAGCAGGCGTTAACCACCTGCTCCGGCGTGGCTGGATAGAAATGCGCCGCCGCCTCGGGGCTCAGGATGAGCAGCCCGTCGCCCTGCGCCGCCACGGCCAGCGCCCGCCCGACCTCGCCCCCGACCCGGACCGCGTCGTGGGGGCAGGCGGCGTAGCACTGCCCGCACCGGATGCAGAGTTCGTCCACCACCTGCAAAAGCGGCGCCTCGCCCGCGACCGCGATGGCATCGGTCGGACAGGTGCGGACGCACGCCAGGCAGGCGACGCACGCCTCGGCGTCGATGGCGAAATTCAAGAGGACAACACCCGGGGTTGGAGGCCTTGACCCCCGCAATATTGACGGCCGCGCCCGGCAGTGTCAATACCTGAACGTATGCAAATATTTGACACTCAGTAACTTAGACCACTCTCACCCGATCGGAGTCGGGTGCGTAAATCATTCCAGTTGATAGGCTTTGATTTTCCGGTACAGTGTCCGCTCTCCGATCCCCAGCACCTCCGCCGCCCGGCGGCGGTTGCCACCAAATTCGCGAAGTGCGGCGCCGATGGTGGCCTTCTCGACTTCTTCCATCGTCATCCCCGGCCGGTAGAGCACCTCGCCCCCGCCGACCAGGTCGGTCTCGGTGTCGGGCCCGCCGTCGTCCAGCGGCGAGTCGGTCAGGTCGATCACCTGGACCCGCTGGGGTGCCTGGTCCAGCCGCCGGCGCAGCTCCTCCACCTGCATCTTGAGGTCGACCAGGCTCCGGAGGATGAACTCCAGCTCCTGGCTCCCCGCCATCTCGCGATTCCCGTTGTTGCCGAGCCGGGCGGGGAGGAGCGTCCCGGGTCCCTCGAAGACGTCGGCGGGGATGTCCGCCGCCCGGATCTCGCTCCCGGGGGCCAGGACCACCATGGACTCGACCAGGTTCCGGAGCTGGCGGACGTTACCCGGCCAGGGCGCGTTGACCAGCCGTTCCATCGCCTCCGGCGTGATGCCGCGGAAGGTCCGGTCGTGAAGGCGCGCGAACTCGCGGACGAACCGCCGGACCAGGAGCGGGATGTCGCCGCGGCGCTCACGCAGGGGCGGGAGATAGATGTTGAGGACGTTGAGCCGGTAGTAGAGATCGTCCCGGAATTCCCCGAGCTGCACCGCTTCTCGCAGGTGGCGGTTGGTGGCGGCGAGGACCCGGACGTCCACCCGGATGGGCTGCGTCCCGCCGACCCGGAAGAAGGCGCGGCTCTCCAGGACGCGGAGCAGCTTCACCTGCACGCTGAAGGGAATCTCGCCGATCTCGTCGAGGAAGATCGTGCCGCCGTCGGCCAGCTCGAAGCGGCCCAGCCGCCGCTCGGCCGCGCCGGTGAAGGCGCCCTTCTCGTGGCCGAAGAGCTCGCTCTCGAGCAGCGTCTCGGGCAGGGCGGCGCAGTTGACGGCGATGAACGCCTTCCCGCGGCGCGGCGAGAGGTCGTGGATGCCCTTGGCGACCAGCTCCTTGCCGGTCCCGCTCTCGCCCTGGATCAGCACGGTGCTCGACACCGGCGCCATCTGCTCGATCCGGACCAGCACCTCCTGGATCGCCTGGCTCTCGCCGATGATGCCGGTGCGCTGCTGCAGGCCGCGCCGGTCGAGGAGCCGCTGCACCGTGGCGACGATGTCGTCCGGCGTGACCGGCTTCGTCATCACCTCGGTCACCGGCAGGCGGCCCACGCGCTCCGTCCGCTCCGAGTCGGTCGGCTCGAGCAGGGCCAGGGTGGAGATCTCGTGCTCGCGAGCGTGGGCCGCGAGGTGCAGCGTCGGCGGCTCGTGCACCGCGCCCGTGATGAGCACGACGTCGGGCGCGGCGCGTCGCACCGCGCCGCGGACGTCGTCCATCGACGACACCATGCTCGTGGTGTAGCCGGCTGCCTCGAGCGCGGCATTGGCGCGCACGGCGGTCTCGAGGTCGTCCATCGTGATGAGGGCGCGGGAGGGCATCAGCCGTGCTCCGTGCGGACGCCGCGGACGAGATCGACGGCGTGGTCCACGAGGTCGTCCAGGACCGCGAGTCCGTCGCGGACGCCGCCCGGACTCCCCGGCAGATTGACGACGAGGGTGCGTCCCCGCACGCCCGCGACGCCCCTGGACAGCGCTGCGCGATGGAAGGCCGGGTATGCCGTCATTCGAAGCGCCTCCGCGATCCCGGGTGCCTCGCGCTCGAGGGCCGCGCGGGTCGCTTCGGGCGTGACGTCCCGCTCGGTGAGGCCGGTGCCGCCGGTGGTGAGAATGAGATCGGCGGCATCACCGTCGGCCCACCGCTCCAGAGCGGCGGTGATGCGGTCAGGCTCATCGGGCAGGAGCAGGCGCTCGACCACCGCATCGCCGCGGGCGCCGGCCCATTCGGCGATCGCGTCGCCCGAGAGATCGGGACGCTCGCCGCGACTGCCGGCGTCGGAGATGGTGAGGATGGCCAGCCGCATGGACCTAGCGCTTGCGGGCGCTGCCTTCCTTCCAGAAGGGACGGGCCACGACTTCCGCCGGCACCCGCTCGCCGCGAATCTCGATCTCGAACCTGGTCCCCACCTTGGCAGCGGCGGCCGGCAGGTAGGTCGTGCCGATGCCAAAGCCGAGCGAGGGGCTCACCGTGCCGCTCCGGACGACGTCCACCTGCTTGCCGTCGTAATAGACCGGATAGCCGTGGCGGGGGAAGGTGCGGCCCGGCGTCGTGAAGCCCACCAGCTTCCTGGTGACGCCGTGCTCCTTCTGCGCCTTGAGCGAGTCCGAGCCCATGAAGCGCGAGCCCTTGTCGAGCTTCACGATCCAGCCGAGTCCGGCTTCGAGCGGGGTGAGGTGCTCGTCGATGTCGTTGCCGTAGAGCGCGTAGCCCATCTCGAGCCGGAGCGAGTCGCGGGCGCCGAGCCCGATGGGCTGGGCGCCGGCGGCGATGAGGGCGTCCCAGAGCTTCGGCGTGTCGGTCGAGCGGCAGTAGAGCTCGAAGCCGTCCTCGCCGGTGTAGCCGGTGCGGGAGATGAAGCAGCCCACGCCGGCGATCTTCCCGCTGGTGAAGTGGTAGTAGGGAATGTCGGCCAGGTGCTGGTCCGTCAGCGGCTGCATCAGCGCTTCGGCCTTCGGCCCCTGGAGCGCCAGGAGGCCGATGTCGTCGGAGATGTCGCGCAGGCGGACGTTGATGCCGCCCTTCTGGTCGACGATGTGCTCCCACGCCTTCTCGCGGTTGGAGGCGTTGACCACGATCATCAGCTTGTCCTCGAAGCGATAGACCGTGCAGTCGTCCACGAAGGTGCCGTCGTTGCTGAGGATCGCGGAGTACTGCACCTGGCCCGGCTCGAGCGCGGCGACGTCGTTGGTGGTGACGCGATTGACGAACGCGTTCCGGTCTGGGCCGGTGATCTCGAACTCGCCCATGTGGGACACGTCGAACAGCCCCACGCCGGTTCGCACCGCCTGGTGCTCGGCCACGATCCCGGCGGGATACTGGACCGGCATCTCGTAGCCGGCGAACGGCACCATCTTGGCGCCGAGCGCCTTGTGGGCTTCGTAGAGCGGCGTGCGCTTGAGGTCGGTCATCGGGGGTCTCCCATCAGTGTCGCCATCAGGGCCTTCTGCGCGTGCAGGCGGTTCTCCGCCTGGTCGAACACCCGCGAGCGACGTCCCTCGATCACGGACTCCGTCACTTCCTCGCCGCGGTGGGCGGGCAGGCAATGCAGGAAGATGGCGTCGCGCGACGCGCGGTCCATCAGCGCGTCGTCCACCATGTAGCCCTGGAAGGCGCGCTCGCGCTCGGCCTGCTCGGCCTCCTGGCCCATCGAGGCCCAGACGTCGGTGTTGACCACGTCGGCGCCGGTGACGGCGGCCTTCGGATCGCGGGTCAGGACGATCGGCGCCTTCGCGCGATTGCGCTCGAGGATCGCGGGATCGGGATCGTATCCCTCGGGGCAGGCGAGCCGGAGCTCGAAGCCGAGCGTGCCGGCGGCGTTGATCCAGCTGTTCGCCATGTTGTTCCCGTCGCCCACCCAGGCGATCGCCTTCCCTTCCCAGCCGCCGAGCGATTCGCGGATCGTGAGCAGATCGGCCAGGATCTGGCAGGGATGCAGGAGATCGGTGAGGCCGTTGATCACCGGGATCGAGGCGAAGCGGGCCAGTTCCTCGACGTCCGCGTGATCGAACGTGCGGATCATGATCCCGTCGAGATAGCGCGAGAGGACGCGCGCGGTGTCGCGGATCGGCTCGCCGCGGCCCAGCTGGATGTCCCGCGCCGAGAGAAAGAGGGCGTGCCCGCCGAGCTGATACGCACCCACCTCGAACGACACCCGGGTGCGGGTCGAGCTCTTGGCGAAGATCATCCCGAGCGTCTTCCCCGCCAGCGGCTTGTCGCGGTAGTCCTGCCGCTTCATCGCCGCCGCGAGGTCGAACAGCGCAGTCAGCTCGTCGCGGGAAAAGTCGGGGATGGCGAGGAAATCACGCTTGGGCATGGAGTTGCGGCCGGTTCACGAGGGAACGGTCAATTCGGCAGGCGCATTCTACCCGGATGGCGGAGCGGCGGGCAAGGGTGCTGAAGCTACCCCTTGAGCGCGTCGCGCATGGCCGCGGCAGTCTGCCAGCGCTCGGGGCGCGGTTTCCTGAGCGCGCGGGCGATCGCCGTTGCGACGGCGGGGGGAGTATCGGGGCGGAGGGTGCGGACGTCGGGCGCGGCTTCGTGCATGTGCTTCTGGAGCACGATGTTCTCATTGGCGCCGAGGAACGGCGGGCGGCCGGCGAGGCACTCGAAGAGGACGCAGCCCACGGCGTAGAGATCGCTCCGCTGGTCCAGGTCGGCCTCGGCGGTCACCTGCTCCGGGCTCATGTAGGCCGAGGTGCCGACGGTCATGCCGGACTGGGTCAGGAGATCGCGGCCGGAGGCCGCGACCGCGCGTGCGATGCCGAAGTCGAGGAGGACGGCACCGGCCTCGGACATGACGATGTTGGCGGGCTTCACGTCGCGGTGGACGATCCCGGACTCGTGGGCGCAGGCGAGCGCGTCGAGCAGCTCGGAGCCGAGGCGGCGGGTGGCGTCGATCGAAAGCGTCCGCTCGCGATCGAGGGTTTCGCGGAGCGTGAGCCCCTCGACGAACGGCATCACGAAGTAGACGAGCCAGTCCTGCTCGCCCGAGTCGATGACGGGGACGATGAGCGGATGATGCAGCTGCGCCACCAGCCGGATCTCCCGGAGGAACCGGTCGGCCATGACGCTGACCTTGAGCTCGGGGTGCAGGACCTTGAGGGCGAGCTTCCGCCCCGCCGGATCGCGCGCGAGATAGACGCGGGCCGCGCCGCCCCGTCCGATCTGGCGCTCGATGGCGTACTTGTCGCCGAGGGCGCGCTGCACCAGCGGGAGCAGGTCACGGGCCATGGCGTCGGGGGCTAGAGGATGTAACGCCTGAGATCGTCGTCGTTCACGATCCGCGCGAGGCGCGCCTTCACCGCCTCCGCGTCGAAAACTATCCGCTTTTCCGGGTGATCGGGGAGATCGAAGAGGAGGTCCTCCATCAGCGTCGCCATGACGGTGTGGAGGCGGCGCGCCCCGATGTTCTCCATGCGGTCATTCGCCATGAAGGCCACGCGGGCGACTTCGGCGATGGCGTCGGGCTTGAACTCCAGCGTGGCCCCTTCGGCGCCGACCAGCGCCTGGTACTGGCGGGTGAGCGCGTTCTCCGGCTCGGTCATGATCCGGATGAAGTCCTGCTCGGTGAGCGGCGTGAGCTCCACCCGGATGGGGAACCGGCCCTGCAGCTCCGGGATCAGGTCCGACGGCTTCGACACATGGAACGCGCCGGCGGCGATGAAGAGGATGTGGTCGCTCCGCACGTAGCCGTAGCGGGTCTGCACCGTCGAGCCCTCGACGATCGGCAGGAGATCGCGCTGCACCCCCTCGCGCGAGACGTCGGGACCGCCGTTCTGCGTGCGCTCGCCCGCGATCTTGTCGATCTCGTCGATGAAGATGATGCCGTGGTTCTCGACCCGGTCGAGCGATTCGTTCACCACGTCGTCCATGTCCACCAGCTTCCGAAGCTCCTCGTCCACCAGCACGCGGCGCGCCTCGGGCACCTTCACCGTGCGGCGCTTCTTCCGCTTCGGCATCATTTCCTGCAGCATCTCGGTGAAGTTGATGTCGGCGCCCTCCATCCCCTGCGGCGGCTGCATGAACTCGAGCATGGGGAAACTCTGGGGCACGACCTCGATCTCCACCTCGCGCTCGTCGAGCTTGCCGTCGGTCAGGAGCTGGCGGAGCTTCTCGCGGGAGCGGCGGCGGCGCTCGTCCTCCGGCGTCGGTGCCTCCGCGCGGGCGCTGCCACCGGGCGCCACGACGAAGACCGGCGACCCGTCCGCCGCGGGCGCGGCCGCGGGCGGCGCCGGCAGCAGCAGGTCGAGCAGACGCTCGTCGGCGCGCGCCTCGGCCTGCGGCAGCACCTCGTCCTCGCGCTCGGTGCGCACCATGTTGATCGCCGCGTCCACCAGGTCCCGCACCATCGACTCCGCATCCCGCCCGACGTAACCCACCTCGGTGAACTTCGACGCCTCGACCTTGATGAACGGCGCCCCCGCGAGCCGCGCGAGCCGCCGGGCGACCTCGGTCTTCCCGACGCCGGTGGGGCCGATCATGATGATGTTGTAGGGCGTGATCTCGTCGCGGATGTCGTCGGGCGCCTGGGCGCGGCGCCAGCGGTTCCGCACCGCGATGGCCACCGCCTTCTTCGCGGCGTCCTGGCCGACGATGTAGCGGTCCAGCTCCGCCACGATCTGGCGTGGCGGCATCTCCTCGAGCCACGGGGCGGGTGGCTCGGTCTCGTCGAGCGGCAGGCGGATCGGGTCGGCGGTCATGGGGAGAAGATAATCCCGCGCCGCTCAGCCGCTCGCGGCGAGAAGGCCGATCCGGGCACCGGTGGGATCGGCGAGGACGGCAAAGCGCCCGACGCCGGGGATGTCGGCGGGCCCGGTCGTGACGTTCGCGCCCAGCGAGGCGGCCTTTGCCGCGGCGGCGTCCACGTCGGGCGTCGCGACGTAGCTCAGCCACGAGGGGGGGAAGTGCGCGCCGGCGGGCATCGCCATCACGCCGGCCCGGGGCCGGCCGTTCTGCGTGAGGACCGTATAGGCGCTCCCGTCTTCCGTCGTCTCGGCGCGCTCGGCCCAGCCGAAGAGCTCCTGATAGAAGCGCGCGGCTCCCGCGGGATCGGGGGTGAGCAGCTCGTCCCAGCAGAAGGTGCCCGGCGCTGCCCGCCCCGCCGGAGGATCGGGCGGCAGCTCGCGCGGCGTGAAGGGCGAGAAGAGCGCGCCCGAGGGATCGCCCGCGAGCGCGAAGCGGCCGGGCGGGATATCCATGCCCGGCATGCAGACCTCGCCGCCCAGCTCCTCGACCCGGGTGCACGCGGCGTCCACGCTGCCGACGGACATGTAGGGCACCCAGTGCGACTGGTATCCGGGCGCCTTGTCGAACGGCATGATGGCGCCGAGAGTCCGGCCGTCGACGGTGAGGCGGCGGACGGTCATGCCCATGACGCGCACCTCGGTCACGGCCCAGCCGAAGAGGCCGGCGTAGAATGCGGCGCCCGCCGGCGGATCGGTGCACATCAGGTCATGCCGGACGACGCGCCCTGCTTCAGCGGCCATGTGTCTCTCCGTTCAGGCGGGCGGCAGCTCGAGGATGGTGATGTGCCGGTTGGTGAAGACGCAGATGTCGGCGGCGATCTCGAGCGAGCGCTGCACGATCTGCCGCGCGCCGAGCCCCTCGGCGGGCAGGAGCGCGCGCGCGGCCGCCAGGGCGTAGTTGCCACCGGAGCCGATCGCGACGATGCCGTCGTCGGGCTCGATCAGCTCGCCGGAGCCGCTCAGGAGAAAGGCGTGATCCACGTCGGCCACGACGAGGAGGGCCTCGAGCCGGCGGAGGATGCGGTCGCTGCGCCAGTCGCGCGCCAGCTCGACGGCGGCGCGCGGCAGGTTGGCGGGGTAGCGGTCGAGCTTCTCCTCGAACTTCTCGTAGAGGGTGAGCGCGTCGGCCACCGACCCGGCGAAGCCGGCCAGCACCTTCCCGCCCTTGAGCGCGCGCACCTTGGTGGACTGCGCCTTCATCACCGTCTCGCCGATGCTGACCTGGCCGTCGCCGCCGAGGGCGACGCGCCCGTCCTTGCGGACGGCGAGAATGGTGGTCCCGTGAAAGGCCGGCATGCTCGCTCCTAGGCGCGCGGATGCGCCTGCTGGTAGACCTTCTTGAGCCGCTCGATACTGGTGTGCGTGTAGATCTGCGTGGTGCTCAGGCTCGCATGCCCCAGAAGCTCCTGGACCGCGCGAAGATCGGCGCCGGCATCGAGGAGGTGGGTAGCAAAGGTGTGGCGAAGCGAGTGGACCCGCAACGCGTCGCCGCCCACGGCGTCGAACATGGCGTGCATGGACCGCTGGATGGTGCGCGGCCCGACTCGCCGACCGCGGAGGGTGACGAACACGGCGCGACGGTCGCCGCCGGGCCGCGCGGCGATCGGCTCGCGCGCCCGCAGGTACTTCCGGAGCGCGAGGACGGCGCGGCTTCCGACCGGGATGATCCGCTCCTTCCGGCCCTTGCCCATCACGCGGGCCTGATCGCCCAGGAGATCGAGCCGCTCGAGGTCCAGGCCGGCGAGCTCGGAGAGCCGCATCCCGGTGGAGTAGAAGAGCTCCAGCATCGCGAGATCCCGGAGCGCCAGAAAGTCGCCGGTCTCGGCGCGCGCCTCGGCCCAGGCGAAGAGCCGCTCGGTCTGGCCGCGGTCCATGTAGCCGGGCAGCCGCCGCTCGAGCCGCGGGACCCGCGTCGCGCGGGCGACGTTCACCGCGAGGCCTTCGTGCACCTGCAGGTACCGGAAGAAGCTCCGTACGGCGGAAAGCGCGCGCGCCGACGATCGCCGGGCGAGGCCGCGCCGCTGGAGCTCGCCCAGGAAGCCGCGGATGCCGAGGCGGTCCACACGCGTCCAGTCCCAGCCGGGTCCGTAGTGGCGGGCACAGAATTCCCCGAACGCCTCGAGATCCCGGCCGTAGGCCTTCACGGTGTGCGGAGAATGCTGCTTCTCGTCGGCCAGGTGGCGGAGGAAGGCGGAGACGGACGGAAGGGCGGAAGGGCGGAAGGACGGAAGGGGGTTCTTCACAGGTCCGTCATCCAGGTGCCGAGGTCCGCCAGCGCGCGCTCCGCCAGCAGCCGCTTCTTCTCATCCCTGGAGAGCCTTCCGACCTTCCGACCTTCCGTCCAGCGGTTCCACCAGCCCGAAGTTCGCGTTCATCGGCTGGAAGTGCGCGGGGTCGGCTTCGCGGAGATAGCGATAGAGCGCGCCCAGCATCGTGGTGGGCGGCGGAACGGTGGCCTCGACACCCCGCAGCCGGCGGCCGAGGTTGATGCCGGCCAGGAGTCCGGTGCCGAGTGACTCGGTGTAGCCCTCGACGCCGGTCAGCTGGCCGGCGAAGAAGAGCCGGTCGTCGTCGCGAGCGGCGAGGGCGGGGCCCAGCGTCGCCGGGCTGTTGAGGTACGCGTTCCGGTGGATGCTGCCGTACCGGAGATACTCGGCGTCGGCGAGTCCCGGGATCATCGAGAAGACGCGGCGCTGCTCGGGAATCCGGAGTCGCGTCTGGAACCCGACCAGGTTCCACATCTGGCCGGCCTTGTCCTCCCGCCGGAACTGCACGACGGCGTAGGGATCGCGGCCGGTCCGCGGATCGGGGAGTCCGACCGGCTTCATCGGTCCGAAGCGGAGGGTCTCACGACCCCGGCGCGCCATTTCCTCCACCGGCAGGCACCCCTCGAAGTAGGGCACCGCGTCGAAATCGTGGCCGCTGAACTGGTCGGCCGCGGTGAGCGCGTCGATGAACGCTTCGTAGTGATCGGCGTCCATCGGCGCGTTGAGGTAGTCGTCGCCGCCGCCCTTGCCGTAGCGCGAG
>JAICUF010000048.1 GCA_025935995.1 Gemmatimonadales bacterium | reverse complement strand
GGGCGGCGACGAGCTCGACCAGGCGATCGTGCAGTTCATGCGGAAGAACTACAACCTCCTGGTCGGCGAGCCCACCGCTGAGCAGATCAAGATCAAGATCGGCTCCGCCGCCCCGACGGGCGACGAGCGCGAGATGGAGGTGAAGGGCCGTGACCTGGTCTCGGGCATTCCCAAGACCGTCCGGGTGCACTCGACCGAGATCCGCGAGGCGGTGCAGGAGCCGATTCAGCAGATCGTGGACGCCGTCCGCCGCGCCCTCGAGATCACCCCGCCCGAGCTGGCGAGCGACATCGTCGACCGCGGGATCGTGATGACGGGCGGCGGCGCGCTCATCCGCGGGCTCGACATCCTCCTGGCCCAGGAAACCGGGCTCCCCATTCACGTCGACGAGGATCCGCTCACCTGCGTGGTGCGCGGCACCGGTCGCATCCTGGACGACTTCGAGAAGTACAAGAGCGTCCTCGCGTCCTGAACATGCTGCGCGCGTCGGATCGCACGTTCAGCCGTCGCGACACGGTCTCCTTCCTCGTCTGTCTCGGCCTTTCCCTCGTCGGGCTCTTCCTGCCGTCCGCCTGGGGCGAGTCGATCGCCGCCACGCTGCGCGACTCGGCGCTGACCCCGTTCGTCTGGCTGCAGGCGCGCGCCGAGGAAGGCCGGACGAGCCGGTCACGCTTCCGCGCCGTCACCGCCGAGCGGGATTCCGCGGCCTTCGCCGCGCAGTTCCTCCCTGCCATTAGCGCCGAGAATCGTCAGCTCCGATCGCTGCTCGGGCTGCGGGATCATCTGCACACGCCGTACGTGCCGGCGGAGGTGCTGCACCAGTCGAGCCCCACGGACGCGCGCATGCTGCTGGTGCGGATCGCCGGGCCGGTGGCGCCGTTCGAGCCGGTCGTTTCGTCGGATGGGCTGGTAGGCGTCGTCTCCAGCGCGGGCCATGATCAGGCGTCGGTGATGACCTGGGCGCACCCCGAGTTCCGCGTCAGCGCCTATTCGGCGGACGGGCGCGTCTTCGGCATGGTCGCGCCGTCCTCGGGCTCGAGCGGCACCGACGCCGGCCTCGAGTTCCGGTCCACCAGCTACCGCGACACCCTCGCCAACGGCACGGAGGTCCTCTCGTCGGGCCTCGGCGGCGTCTACCCGAAGGGGATCCCGCTCGGCGCGGTGCTGGGCATCGCGCGCGAGCAGGCGGGCTGGGAGCGGGTGTATCGGCTCCGGCCCGCCGCCAATCCGAGCTCGGTGACGCACGTGCTGATCCTCACGCCGCCGCAGGCGGCGAGCGTCGCCCCGGCGTTTCCGGGCGATTCGATGCTGGCGGCGCTGCGCGCCGATTCCGCGCGCCGGCAGCGTGTGGCCGATTCGCTGCTCCGCTTCCGGATCGCCGACTCGGTGCTCCGTGCGCACGCCCGTGACTCGACGCCGCCGGTGTCGCCGGCGGCGTCTCAGACGGGCAGACCGGCTCGGCGGACGCCGGTGCCGTCGGTGCCGTCGGCGGCGCCCGCGGCGACGTCCGCGCCAGTCAGGCGGACCGAGACCGGAGACAGCGCCCGGTGACCGTCGGCCGCGCGAGTCGCGCGCAACTCGTGCTGGTGCTCGCCGTCCTGGCGATCCTGCACTTCTACCTGCGCCCGCGGCTCTGGGACGCGCGCGTGAGTCCCGACTTCCTGATGGTGGCGCTCATGGTGTACGCCATGCGGAGCCGCCCCGGCGACGCCGCGATCGCCGGATTCGCCATCGGACTCATCGCCGACGCGCTCTCGCCCGCGCGGTTCGGCGCCGGCGCCCTCGCGTGCACGCTCGTCGCCTATGCGGCCTCGTGGGGCAGGGCGGTATTCTTCGCCGACAACCTGCTGGTGAACGCCGGCATGATCGCCGCCGGGGTCTGGATCCGGAACGTGGTCGTGGTGATCGCGAGCGGCGCCTCGCAGGGGGAGTTCATCGCCGAGCTGGGCATTTACGGGCCGCTGCAGGCCCTCATCACCGCCGTCGCCGGCGTGCTGCTGCTGCTTGCCTTCCGCGAGTGGTTCGCCATCCGCCTGGACGTGTGACTGGACGCGTGACATGAACGGATTCGATGCGTATCAGCTCGGCCGCCGCGGCACCACGGCGAGCTGGGTGCTCGGCGGCGCCTTCCTGATCCTGATCGGCGCCTTCTTCCGCACCCAGGTCCTCCAGCACGACAAGTACGCGCTGCAGGCGCAGACCAATCGCCTGCGCGCGATCCCGATCGAGCCGCCGCGCGGCGAGATCGTGGACCGGAACGGCCTCCTGATCGCGGAGAACGCGCCCGGCTTTTCGGTGAAGCTGCTCGCGCCCAAGGCGGACTCGCTCCGCGCGGTGCTGCAGCGGCTCTCGACGATCGTCCCGCTCGACTCCTTCGCCATCGAGGAATCGCTCCGCCGCTTCCGCGGCGCTCCGTACCAGCCGGTCGTCGTCCTGGGCGACGCGGATTTCGCGGCGGTGTCGCGCCTGGAGGAGCATCGCGCGATGCTGCCCGGCCTCATCATCCAGTCCGAGCCGAAGCGGCTCTACCCGCAGGGCAGGGCCGTCGCGCACCTCGTCGGGTACGTCTCCGAGGTGACCGAGTCGGACCTGAGCACCAACCGGTTTCCCAATGCGACGCTCGGGTCGCTGGTGGGGAAGGCGGGCCTCGAGCGGGAGTACGACAGCGTGCTGCGCGGCCGCGCCGGCGTGCGCTACGCGGAGGTGAACGCGCGCGGGAGGCTGGTGCGCGAGGACGTCGGCTCGGCGTCGCTGCCGGCGGTCGCCGGGAGGCAGATCAGGACCACGATCGATCTCCCGCTGCAGCGCTACATCGACAGCATCTGGCCGGCCGGCGTCCGCGGCGCGATGATCGCGATGACGCCGTCCGGCGAGATCCGGGCGCTGTATTCGGCGCCGACCTACGACCCGAACGTGTTCGTGGGCGGGATCGACGCCGCCAACTGGCGGCTCCTCAACACCGACTCCGCGCGGCCCATGCTCAACCGGGCGATCAGCGGGCGGTATCCTCCGGCGTCTCCGTTCAAGCTCGCCATCGGGGCGATGGCACTGCGCCGCGGGCTCATCAACTTCGACACCCACATGCCGGTGCCGTGCACCGGCGTCTACCGGCTCGGCAACCGCGGCTTCAAGTGCTGGAAACGGGAAGGGCACGGCTCACTGGATCTGACCGGGGCCGTCGCCAAGAGCTGCGACGTGTACTTCTACCAGCTCGGCCAGCGCCTGGGCCTGGAGGCGATCATCCAGGACGGCGTGCTGATGGGCTTCCGCGACCGCACCGGCATCGACCTGCCGAGCGAGCTGAGCCCGCAGTTCCCGGCGAACCTCGACTACTTCAACAGGCTCTACCGCGGTGCCGGAAACTGGAGCGCGCCTGCCACGACCCTCAATTTCTCGATCGGCCAGGGCGAAAACGACCAGACACTGATCAGCATGATCCAGTTCTACGCGTCGCTCGCGGGCAACGGTGAAGAACCGATTCCCTACATCGTGCATCCCACCGGCGCCACGCGGCACTCCACCGGGCTCAGCGAGACGCAGCTGGCCGGCATGCGCCGCGCCCTGATCGCGGTGGTGGAGCAGGGCACCGCGGCCGCCTCGCGGCACCGTGACCTGCTGGTGGCAGGCAAGACGGGCACGGCGCAGAATTCCCACGGCAAGGATCATGGCTGGTTCATCGGATTTGCGCCTGCGGACCACCCCCAGCTCGTCGTGGGCGGCATCATGGAGTTCGCCGAGCACGGCACCATCGTGGCGCCATACGTGGTCAACGTACTGCGGCGGTACATCCTGGGGCCCGCGGAGCCCAGCGAGCCGCAGATCCGCGTGCTGACCGACGAGGCCGTCCGCGGCGACAGCGCGCCCCGCCCGGTGCAGCTCCCCGATTCGGTGCCGGCGGCTCGGCCCACGCCGTGAGGTCGAGCGGCGTCGACCGGCAGCTGCTGCTCGTGGCGGCGATGCTCATGCTGTACGGCCTCGTCATCCTCTACTCGGCCGGCCAGACCGACGTCGTCACCCAGGCCAAGGGCGTCTGGTATCACCAGTTCATCTGGCTGGGGGTCGGTCTCTGCGCGGCATGGGTGACGTTCAAGACATCGCTTCGGCTCCTCGAGTGGGGCGCGCCGGCGCTGTACGGCTTCAGTCTCCTCCTGCTGATCGCGGTGCTCGTGGTAGGCACCGGCGTCGGCACGGCGGAGAGCAGCAAGAGCTGGCTCGCGATCGGCAGTCATCGCATCGGGCAGCCGGCCGAGCTCGCCAAGCTGGCCGCGGTGCTCATGCTGGCGCGCTACCTGTCGGGCCTCAAGGAGCCGCCGCGCTCGCTGCGCGACCTCGTGATCCCCTGCGCCATCATCGGCGTGCCGTTCCTCCTCGTCATGAAGCAGCCCGACCTCGGCAGCGCCATCGTCTTCATCGGGATCCTCTTCTCGATGCTCTTCTGGTCGGGCGTCCGGCCTCGGCTCCTCTTCATGCTGGCGTCGCCGGGGATCAGCCTGCTGCTCGCCTTCAGCAACTACGCGTGGGGCGCGTGGATGATCCTCTGCTTCGCCCTCCTGATGGTCTGGCGGCCCTACGTGTGGGAATCGGTCGTGGTCTATCTCGCGAACATCGTCATGGGCGCCGTCGCGATGCCCGCGTGGAAGCACCTCAAGCCCTATCAGCAAAACCGCCTCCTGACCTTCCTGAATCCGGAGGTGGATCCGCGCGCCGCGGGGTATCACGCCATTCAGTCCAAGGTGGCGATCGGCTCCGGCGGCTGGTTCGGCACCGGCTTCACGCAGGGCCCGCAGAAGCGGCTCGCCTTCCTTCCGGAGCAGCACACCGACTTCGTCTTCTCCGTGGTGGGGGAGGAGCTGGGATTCATCGGCGTTCTGGTTGCCCTGAGTCTCTTCCTCGGCCTCTTCCTCATCCTGCTCCGCATCGCGAGGCGCGCGAGCGATCCGTTCAGCAGCCTGGTCGTCTTCGGCATCATCGGCCTCTGGTTCACGCACGTCTTCGAGAACGTCGGCATGACCGTCAACATCATGCCCATCACCGGCATTCCGCTGCCGTTCTTCTCCTATGGCGGGTCGTTCTTCGTCATCTGCTGCCTGTGCCTGGGGCTCGCGGCGCGGGTCAGCTGGGACTCCAGGATGTCGGGCTATGCCGAGTTCTAGCAACGACTTACGATTTGGCCACTGGCGCTGAGCGGCCGGACGTCCCACATTTAGTCCTTCGTGTCCGGCGGTTCGTTCCCCTCAAGACGGGGTCCCTCCCAGCCTATGGCAGTGATGGCCTGGTTCAAGAAGGAGCGGAAGCCGCGGGTCTCGCAGCGCGAGCGACTGGAAATTCCGGCCGACGCCTGGGAGAAGTGCGACGGCTGCGGTCACATCGACATCCGCGAGAAGTTCGAGAAGGCGCTCAACGTCTGCCCGGAGTGCGGCCGGCACCGCCGCTTCACGGCCGAGGAGTACATCGAGCTCCTGACCGACGGGGGGACGTGGCGGGAGCTGTGGGGCAACCTCCGGTCGGTCGATCCCCTCTCGTTCGAGCACTATGCCGACCGGCTCGCCGCCGCGCGGAAGAAGGCGGGCGACAGCGACGCCATCTATGCCGGCGTGGCCAAGCTCGAGGGGATCCCGTTCCATCTCGGCGTCATGAACTTCCGCTTCATGGGCGGGTCCATGGGCTCGGTGGTGGGTGAAAAGATCGCGCGGCTCGCGCGCCGCTCGCTCGAGCGGAAGATTCCGCTCGTGCTCGTCTGCACGTCGGGCGGCGCCCGCATGCAGGAAGGCGTCCTCTCCCTGATGCAGATGGCCAAGACGTCGGCCGCGATCGCGGCCCTGCAGGCCGCGGCGATTCCATTCATCACCATCCTGACCGACCCCACCACCGGCGGCGTCTCGGCGTCGTTCGCGATGCAGGGCGACGTGATCCTGGCCGAGCCGGGCGCCGTGATCGGCTTCGCGGGGCAGCGAGTCATCAAGCAGACGATCGGGCAGGACCTCCCCGATGGCTTCCAGACGGCCGAGTTCCTCCTGGACCACGGCCAGGTGGATGACGTGATTTCCCGCGGCTCGCTTCGGGAGACGGTGGCCCGGCTCCTCCGTCACATGCAGGGCCAGCGGGCGCCGCAGGAGCTCGCGGAAGCGGCTCTCTGACGCCGCTCGCCTACGCGGACGCGCTCGACTTCCTCTTTCCACGCACCACCACGATCAAGTTCGGCCTCGAGACGACGCGGGCATTGCTCGCGTCGCTCGGGGATCCGCACCGCCTGATTCCGGCCATTCACGTCGCGGGCACCAACGGGAAGGGCAGCGTCGCCACCCTCATCGCCGCTGCGCTCGACGAGGCGGGGTGGCGGGTGGGCCTCTATACGTCGCCGCATCTCGTGTCGTTCCGGGAGCGGATGCTGGTGGCCGGCCGGCCCATCTCGGAGGACGCGGTGGCGATGTGGACGGAGCGGCTCCGGCCGCTCATCGTCGAGCGCGAAGCGACCTTCTTCGAGGCCACCACCGCGATCGCCTTCGCCGATTTCGCCGCGCGCGGCGCCGAGCTCGCCGTCGTCGAAGTGGGGCTGGGGGGGAGGCTGGACAGCACGAACGTGGTGGATCCGCTCGTCACCGGCATCACCCGGATCGCGCTCGACCACATGAAGTACCTCGGCAACTCGCTCGAGGAAATCGCCGCCGAGAAGGCGGGCATCGCGAAGCCGGGCGCGCCGCTGATCGTCGGAGAGACGGATCCCGCGCTGATCGGTGTCATCCGGGACGCGGCTGACCGCGCGGTGATGGTCCACCTCCCCCGCGCCCGCGCGGACGTCCGGCCGCTCGACCCGGCAGCGCTGTGGGGCGGCCCGCTCCGACTGGCCGGACCCCATCAGCGGCGGAACGCCGCGGTCGCGGCGGCGATGCTCGACGCGCTGCCGGCGCCCTGGCGGCCACCGGCCGCCGCGGTCGAGCGCGCCTTCGAGTCCGCCGCCGTCCCGGGGCGCCTCGACCGCCGCGGACGCTGGCTCTTCGACGTAGCCCACAACCCGGACGGCGTCGCGGCGCTGGTGGAGGCCCTTGGGGCCGATCCGCCGCCGGGACCGGTACACGCGCTCGTGTCCATCCTCGGCGACAAGGAGTGGCCGGCGATGCTCGTCCGCCTGGACGAGGTGGTGGATCGCGGCATCCTCACCATCGCGCCGAGCGCCGCGGGCCGGCAGTGGGATCTCGAGTGGCTCGGCCGCTGGCTCGCCGATCCGGCCCGGCCGCCGGCGCGAGCGGCCTGGAGCCTCGTGCCCGACTTCCAGGAAGCGCTCCAGCGGTCGCAGGCGGGGGCGGGCACCGTACTCGTCACGGGGTCGTTTCATACCGTCGGCGACGTCATGCAGGCCTTGGGCATGGAGCCCGTGCCGGTTTAAGTTCCCCGCCATGCCGAGCCAGGCCCTCCCGGGCTTTCGCGACTTCTACCCCGATGAACTCGAGCTGCGCGCCCACATCTTCCGCACCTGGCGGGAGGTCGCGCGGCGCTACGGGTTCGAGGAGTACGACGGCCCGCCGCTCGAGCCGCTCGACATCTACACCGCCAAGAGCGGCGCGGAGATCGTGGGCCAGCTCTACACCTTTACCGACAAGGGTGGCCGCGAGGTGGCGCTCCGGCCGGAAATGACGCCCACCTTTGCCCGGATGGTGGCGGCGCGGGCCAACGGACTCCGGAAGCCGATCCGCTGGTTCTCGATGCCGCAGCTCTTCCGCTACGAACGACAGCAGCGGGGCCGGCTACGCGAACACTTCCAGCTCAACTGCGATCTGGTGGGCGAGCCGGGGCCGCTGGCGGATGCGGAGGTGATCGCGCTCGCGATCGATGTCATGCGTGCGTTCGGGCTCACGGAGCACGAGGTTCGCGCGCGCGTCTCCGACCGCCGCGTGCTGCGATCGCTGCTGACGGCGGCCGGGGTCAGCGAGGCGCAGCTGGGCGACGCCTACCAGGCGATCGACAAGGCTGAGCGCAGCCGGGCGCCGGAGCTGGCCGCGCAGCTTCACGCGGCGGGGCTCGGGGACGCGGCGATTGAGGGCGTCTTTGCCGTCGCGGCGATCCGGGGTCGGCCGGCGCTCGAAGCCGCGCTCGCCGACTCGCCCGACGGAGGCGCGGCCGCGCCGCTCTTCGCGACGCTCGACGCGCTCGATGCCATGGGCCTGGGCGCGTACATCGACGTGGACCTCTCGATCGTCCGGGGTCTGGCCTACTACACCGGTACCGTCTTCGAGCTGTTCGACGCCGGCCGGACGCTTCGCGCCATCTGCGGCGGGGGTCGCTACGACGGACTCCTCCTCGCGCTCGGCGGCGTGGATCTCCCCGCGCTCGGCTTCGGCATGGGCGATGTCGTCCTGGCCGAGCTGCTGAAGGACCGCGGGCTCGCTCCCGCCCCGGCGGCGAACGTGGACGTCTTCGTCGCGGCGGTGACACCGGAGGACGTGCCCCACGCGCTGGCCGTGGCGCATGAGCTCCGGGATGCCGGTATCGCCTGCGAGTTCGCGCTGGGCGGGCAGCCGCTGGGCCGGCAGCTCAAGCTGGCCGACGCCCGGGGCGCGGGGCGCGCCATCGTCATCGGCCCCGACGACCGCGCGCGCGGGGAAGTGGTCGTGAGAGATCTGGCCGGCAAGACGCAGGCGCCGGTCCGGCGCGACGCGGTGCTCACGGCCCTCGCGTCGGGCGCGGCGGTCGCACACACACGGAGCGGGGATGGCTGACACGAAGGCGCTTACGACCCGCGCGGCGGACTTCAGCGCGTGGTACAACGAAGTCATCATGCGGGCCGAGCTGGCCGACTACAGCCCGGTGCGCGGCTGCATGGTCATCCGCCCGAACGGCTACGCCATCTGGGAAGAGATGCAGCGCGCGCTCGACCGGATGTTCAAGGACACCGGCCATCAGAACGCCTACTTCCCGCTCTTCATTCCGCAGTCGTTCCTCTCCCGCGAAGCCGAGCACGTCGAGGGCTTCGCGCCGGAGACCGCCGTGGTGACGCACGGCGGCGGCAAGGAGCTGGAGGAGCCGCTGGTGGTCCGGCCGACCTCCGAGACGATCATCTACTCGATGTACGCCAAGTGGATCCAGAGCTACCGCGATCTGCCGGTGCTCATCAACCAGTGGGCCAACGTGGTGCGCTGGGAGCTCCGGACGCGGCTCTTCCTCCGCACGACGGAGTTTCTCTGGCAGGAGGGGCATACCGCGCACGCGACCGAGGCGGAGGCGGAGGCGGAGACGCGCCAGATGCTCGGGGTCTATCGCACGTTCATGGAAGACTGGATGGCGATGCCGGTGCTCACCGGCCTCAAGACCGACAGCGAGCGGTTCGCCGGCGCGCTTCGTACCTATGCCTGTGAGGCGCTGATGCAGGACGACCGGGCGCTGCAGGCGGGCACCAGCCACAACCTCGGCCAGAACTTCGCGCGCGCGTTCGAGGTCACATTCCAGACGGCGGAGGGGACGCTCGACTACGTCTGGAGCACCTCCTGGGGTGTCTCGACCCGCCTGATCGGCGGCCTCATCATGACGCACAGCGACGACAACGGCCTCGTCTGCCCGCCGCGACTGGCGCAGTACCAGGTGGTGATCGTCCCCATCCACAAGACGGACGAGGAGAAGACGGCGGTACTGGACACGGCGCAGCGGACGCGCGCCGTGCTCGCGGCCGCCGGCATCCGCACCCACGTGGACGCGCGCGAGGGTATCAAGCCTGGGGCGAAGTACTACGAGTGGGAAGGCCGCGGCGTCCCGCTGCGGCTCGAGATCGGCCCGCGCGACGTCGCGGCCGAGTCCGCGATGCTCGCGCGGCGGACGGGGGGCAAGAAGGAGCCGGTGCCGCTCGCCGGCATCGCCGAGCGGCTGCACGCGGAGATGAACCGGATGCAGATCGAGCTGCTGGAGGCGGCGCGCGCACGGCGCGAGGCCGCCAGCATCCGGGGCGCCACGCGGGAGCAGCTGATCGAGCGCATGGCGGGGCCGGGCGGCTTCGTCTACGGCGGCTTCTGCGGCGCCGCGTCGTGCGAGACCGAGATCAAGGAGCAGACGAAGGCGACCATTCGCGTGCTGCCGGATCCGGAATTCCGCTCGCCGGTGGCACCCACGCGCTGTCTCTGGTGCGGGCAGCCGAGCGTCGCCGAGGCCGTGTGGGCCAAGGCGTACTGACCGCGCCGCGCGCCGCCGATCGCGACGCGCTCCTGTCCGACGCGGGCCTCGAGCGGCGCGACGGATCGCTCCTCATGGCCGGCCTCCCGCTCTCGGCGGTGGCGGACGCGGTCGGCACGCCGGCGTACGTGTACAACGCGGAGGCGGTGCGGGCCCGCTACGCATCGCTCGACGCCGCCCTCGGGAGCATCCCGCACCGAATCTGCTACGCGGTCAAGGCGAACGGGAACCTTGCCATCCTCCGGCTCCTCCGCGACCTCGGCGCCGGCGCCGACATCGTCTCGGCCGGTGAGCTGGAGCGAGCCCATGCGGCCGGCTTTCCGGCGGAGCGCGTGGTGTTCAGTGGAGTGGGGAAGTCGGCGTCGGAGCTCCGGGCGGCGATCGCCGCCGGCGTCGGCCACATCAATGTCGAGTCGGCCGAGGAGCTCGATCTGCTGGCCGCACTGGCGCAGGGCTCCCGGCGGACGGTATCCGTCGGGATCCGGGTCAACCCCGACGTCACGGCGGATACCCATCCCTACATCTCGACCGGCAAGAGCGGGATCAAGTTCGGCGTCCCCACCGACCAGGTCGCGGCTGCCGCGCGGCTCATCGGCGCGCATCCGGCGCTCGAGCTCACGGCGATCGCCATGCACCTCGGGAGCCAGCTCACGGATACGGCTCCGTTCCGCGAAGGGATCGGCCGGCTGCTCGCGATCGTCGACGAAGTGCGGGCGGCCGGCGCGCCGGCGCTCCGCGCCCTCGATGTCGGCGGCGGGCTCGGGATCCGCTACGGCGCCGAGGCGCCGATGTCGCCCGAAGCGTTCGCGGCCGCCGTGGTGCCGATGGTGGCACCGACCGGGCTCACGCTGTACGTCGAGCCAGGCCGCTTCCTGGTGGGAAGCGCCGGCGTGCTCCTTGCCAGCGTACTCTACCGGAAGCATTCCGGCGGCAAATCCTTTCTCATCGTGGACGCGGGCATGAACGATCTGGTGCGGCCGAGCCACTATCAGGCCTACCACGAGATCGTCGAGCTCGAGGCCGGCGGGCGCCGTCTCGCGACGGTGGATGTCGTCGGCCCCGTCTGCGAGACCGGCGACTTCCTGGCCCTCGACCGCCCGCTCCCGATGCTCGAGCAGGGCGAGCGCATCGCCGTGCTCGGTGCCGGAGCGTACGGCTTCGTGATGGCTTCGAGCTACAACACGCGCCCGCGGCCGCCCGAGGTGCTGGTCGACGGCGGCCGCTTCGCCGTCGCCCGGCCGCGCGAGGCGGTCGCCGATCTGTTCCGTGGCGAATCCCCCACGCCGCTGGGCTAGCGAGGTCCCGTGTCGTCCCACCACGCCGGCATCCTGATCATCGACTTCGGGTCGCAGTACACGCAGCTGATCGCGCGCCGCGTGCGCGAGGCGCACGTGTACTGCGAGATCCACCCCCCGTCGCGGAGCGTCGCCTGGATCCGCGAGTGGGCGCCGTGCGGCGTCATCCTCTCGGGCGGGCCCAATTCGGTCTACGGGGAGAACGTGCCGCTGGCCGATCCCGAGCTGCTCGAGCTGGGCGTTCCGGTGCTCGGGGTGTGCTACGGCATGCAGGTGCTCGCCCAGCTGAGCGGCGGGACCGTGCAGCGGGCGAGCCGACGCGAGTACGGGCGCGCCGGCCTGGAGGTTCTGGGCGGGCGCCTCTTCCGCGGCTTCGGCGAGGGCGAGGAGACGCCCGTCTGGATGAGCCACGGCGACCACGTGGACACGGCCCCTCCCGGGTACACCGTCGTGGCGCGAAGCGCCAACAGTCCGGTCGCCGCGATCGAGCACGAGGCGCGGCCGATCTACGGCGTCCAGTTCCATCCCGAGGTCGCGCACACGCCGCGGGGCGGCGAGATCCTCGCGAATTTCCTCTTCGACGTGTGCGGCTGCGCGCCGGACTGGACGCCGGGTCAGTTCGTGGAGCGCGAAGTCGTGCGCGTGCGGGAGCTCGCGGGCGGGGCGCGCGTCATCTGCGGGCTCTCGGGCGGCGTGGATTCGTCGGTCGCGGCCGCGCTGGTGCATCGCGCCGTCGGCGACCGGCTCACCTGCATCTTCGTGGACCACGGCCTGCTCCGGCTGCACGAACGGGAGCAGGTCGAACAGACCTTCCGCCGGCATCTGGGGATCGATCTCCGCGTGGTTGACGCTCGCGAGAAGTTCCTCGAGCGCCTTCGCGGTGTCAGCGATCCCGAGGAAAAGCGCCGGCGCATCGGGCACACCTTCATCGACGTCTTCGAGGAAGAGGCGCGCGCCGTCGGCGACGACGTCGGCTTCCTGGTGCAGGGCACGCTCTATCCCGACGTCATCGAGTCGGTCTCGCCCAGCGGCGGGCCGTCGGTGACGATCAAGACCCATCACAATGTCGGCGGCCTTCCCGAGCGCCTCCCGTTCAGGCTCATCGAGCCGCTGCGCGAGCTGTTCAA
This sequence comes from Gemmatimonadales bacterium, assembly GCA_025935995.1. Taxonomy (GTDB): domain Bacteria; phylum Gemmatimonadota; class Gemmatimonadetes; order Gemmatimonadales; family GWC2-71-9; genus JAICUF01. Next base: position 4,573 of record JAICUF010000048.1, on the reverse strand, counting down.
GGACGAAGTCCGGCAGGTGGGACGCGAGCTCGGTCTGCCGGAGGAGATGGTGGGCCGGCACCCGTTTCCGGGGCCCGGGCTCGCGATCCGCATCATCGGCGACGTGTCGGAGGAAAACCTCGAGGTGCTGCGGAGGGCCGATCACATCTACATCGAGGAAATTCGGGCCGCGGGACTGTACGACGAGATCTGGCAGGCCTTCGCCGTGCTGCTTCCGATCCGCTCGGTCGGCGTGCAGGGCGACGAGCGGAGCTACGACCAAGTCGTGGCCTTGCGCGCGGTGACGAGCCGGGACGGGATGACCGCCGACTGGTTCCCGTTCCCGCCGGAGGTGCTGAGCCGGATCTCGAGCCGTATCGCGAACGAGGTGGACGGCGTGAACCGCGTCGTCTACGACGTGAGCTCGAAGCCGCCGGCGACCATCGAATGGGAGTGAGCTAGAGCCCTTTTTCCCGAAGCAGGGCGAAGAAATCCTCGGGTGCGCTGAGCCCGGCGAGCCGTTCCGGCACGTCGGGCTCCTTCACGAACTGCGCGATGCGGCCGAGCACGGGCAGGTACTCGTTGGACACTTCGAGGGGAGGCGCCACGATCAGGAAGAAGAAGTGGACCGGCCGGTTGTCGATCGCGGCCCACGGAATGCCGGGCGGGAGGCGGCCGAAGGCCAGCCGAAGTCCGTCCACCAGCGCGCACCGGGTGTGCGGGATCGCGACGCCGCGGCCGACCCCGGTCGATCCCAGCGATTCGCGACGCTTGAGGAGCTTCTGCAGGATCGCCGCGTCCGGGCCGTCCAGCCCGAGCAGCGCGACGAGTTCGGCCAGCACCTCGTCCTGACTGGTGCCCGAGAGATCGAGGCGCAGCGCGTCGGGCGCGAAGAGGGAGCTCAGCATGGCGCAACGTACATGCGGCCCGCGGCCGGTGTCAAACGCTCCATTGCCCCCCACCGGACCGGCAAGTATTTTCACGGCATGAAGTTGCCGTATCCCTCCGCCCACGACTTCCCGCTCATCCTGGCTCCCATGGCCGGGGTGTCCGAGGCGCCCTTCCGTCAGATCTGCCGGGCGATGGGCGCCGACGTGGTGCTGTCGGAGTTCCTGTCGTCGGAGGCGATCCGGCGGCGGATCCGGAACACGCTGGAAGGGGCCGAGTTCGAGTCGTGCGAGCGGCCGATCGGGATCCAGATCTACGGCGCGGATGCGAACGCGATGGCGGAGGCAGCCGCGCTCATCACCGCGCATTACGCGCCGGAGTTCATCGACATCAACTTCGGCTGTCCGGTCAAGAAGGTGGTGCAGCGCAACGGCGGCTCAGGGTGTCTGCGTGACATGGATCTCGTCGAGCGGATCATCCGGGCCGTGATCGGCGCGACGCACCTGCCCGTCACGGTCAAGACGCGGAGTGGCTGGAACGACGAGTCCCGCGACCCGGTCTCGATCGCGCTCCGGATGCAGGACGCGGGCGCGCGGGCCTTCACGCTCCATGCGCGCACCCGGACGCAGATGTTCTCCGGCAAGGCGAACTGGGACGAGATCGCCCGCGTGGTGGAGGCGCTGGAGATTCCCGTGATCGGGAACGGTGACATCGAGACGGCGGAGGACGTGGTGCGCCTCCGGGCACACACCGGCTGTGCGGGCGCGATGATCGGCCGCGGCGCCTTCGGCAATCCGTGGCTCTTCCGCGACGCGCAGCTGCTCCTCGCCGGCGGCCAGCGCGCGCCCGCGCCCGATGCCGCCGAGCGCTTCGGCGTGGCGCTCGATCACGCGCGGCTGGCCCTCCGGCTGCAGGGCGATACCCGCAAGACCGTGATCGAATTCAGGAAGCACTTCGGCTGGTACACGCGCGGCCTGCACGGTGCGAGCGAGCTCAGGCAGCGGCTCTTTCAGGTGGAGTCGATGGCCGAGGCGGAGGCGATCTTCCTGGGTTACCTGGATCCGCTCGCGCGGGTGGCGTGACGCGCCGCCTGGTCCTCGAGGTCGCCGAGCCGCGCCTCGAGTGGCTCGACCTGGTGGACCCCTCGCGCGAGGAGCTGCGCGAGGTGGCCGACCGCTTCGGCCTCTTTCCCACCCTCGTCGAGGACAGCCTCCAGCCGGATCACCTGCCGAAGTACGAGAAGGTCGCCGACACCACCTTCATCATCGTCCGCGCGCACGACGAGCGCTGCGCCCCCGACTGCACCACCGTCCAGGAGCTGACGCGAAAGGTCGCGATCTTCTGCGGCCCCGGCTTTCTCGTCACCGTGCACCGCCGTGACCAGCCCTGGCTCGACGCGCTCCGGGCCGAGTACGCGACCCGCGCGGAAAGCGGCGACCACGGCCGCGGCGGCAACGGGCTCGCGCCGGGAATCGTCATCGACCTGCTGAACGGCGCGGTGGACACGTACGAGGCGCCGCTGGAGGAGGCGGAGTCCGTCCTCGACGCGCAGGAGGACACGCTCTTCGGCGCGGCCGACGTCGTCGCCGTGCTCCGCGACATCCACATGTGCAAGCACCGCATCAACGTCTACAAGCGGATGCTCTGGCACACCCTCAGCGCCGTGGCCAAGCTGGTGCCCGCGTCGGAGCCGTCCGCGCCGCTCTATCAGGATCTCCGCGAGAACGTCGAGAACATGCACGCGTTCGCGGACGAGCTCCTCGACGACGCCAACAACCTGCTGCATCTCCAGCTGGGCATCGCCGCGCACCGAACCAATCAGGTCGTCCGGGTCCTCACCCTCTTCTCCGTCTTCTTCATGCCGCTGACCTTCATCGTCGGCGTGTACGGCATGAACTTCCGCTTCATGCCCGAGCTGGGCTCGCGCTGGGGATACCCCGGCGTGCTCGTCTTCATGGCGCTGGTCGCGCTCGCGATCTACCTCTGGTTCCGGCGGCGTGGATGGCTCAGGGACTGATCGCACTGGTGGCCGGCGCGGCGTTCGGCGGAGCCGCAGGCTGGCTCCTCGGCCGGCGCGGCGCAGCGCGGAGAGGGGCCGGGCCGGTTGGCGCACATCTGCTGCCGGATCCGGCGCTCCGCTGGCTCCTCCGCGCCCACGGCGCGCTCGGGGTGTGGATCAGCGAGCTGCGGGAGGGGGAGGAAGGGCCGAGCAACGAGCGCGTCGTGGACGCGGAGCGGTTGAGCGTCGCGCAGATCTCGGCGGTCGACCGGCGCGTCGAGCGCGCCCGCGACCAGGAGCAGGCCGCGGCGGAGCGGATGGATGGCGGAACGCTGGTCTTTCGCGGCTCGGGCGGAATGGCGGTGGCGCTGCTGCTGCCGGAGGGCCATGGTCCCGAGGCTCTCACGCGCGCGGAGCAGGACCTCGAGCGGCTGGCGGAGGGCATGCGGCGGCGGCCGCAGCTGGTCGCGCTGGCGCAGGCGCAGTCGGATGAGGCGAGCGACGAGACCGTGGGGAGCATCGGGCTCCGGCTGGCGTACCATCTGGAGCGGGTGACGGGCGGCGAAGTCGTCGTCGCCGCCATCGAGCCGGCCACCGATACCGGGACGGGCTCGATCCCGTCGGTCCGGGTCGTGGGCGCCTCGGGAAGGGCCGATCGCCGGCTGCTCGACAGCTACGCCGCCCCCGAGAGCGTCCTGGCCCGCGTGGCGCGCGGCGAGCTCGAGCGCACGGTGACGGATGCCGAATTCATGGGTGGTGCGGTCGCCGACCGCCGCCAGCGAAAGCGGGCGGTCCTCGTGCTGCCGCTGCTCGACCGGCGCCTGCCGGTGGGTGCCGTCGCCCTCTGGCTGCCCGATGCGCGGGAGCCCACCGGCGCCGCCTTTGCCGAGATCGCGGAGGCGATCGCGAACGCCGCTCCGCGGATCCGTCGCGCGATGCGGAGTCACGTCGACGCCGAGAGTGCCCGGACCGATCCGCTCACGGGGCTGGGCAACCGGCGGGCACTCGAGAGCGCGCTCACCCGGCAGGACAGCTCGGAAGGCGCTCTGATTTACGGCGACCTCGATCACTTCAAGGGGCTCAACGACGCCCTCGGCCACCCCGCGGGCGACGCGGCGCTGGTGCATTTCGCCCGCCTCATCCGGGAGCAGATCCGGACCGCCGACGTGGGCGCCCGGATCGGCGGGGAGGAGTTCGCGATCTGGCTCCCGGGCGCCACGCTCGAGGCCGGGCTCCGGATCGCCGAGCGCCTGCGGGTCAAGCTCAACACCACCCCCTGGGACTGGCAGGGACGCCCCCGGAGCCTCAGCGCGTCGTTCGGCGTTTCCGCCTGCCCGGCCACGAGCCGGCGGGTCGAGAACCTTCCGGCGCAAGCCGATGCGGCGCTCTATGTGGCGAAGCACAGCGGCCGGAACCGAGTCGAGCCCGCCGGGCGGGTCCCGGGCGGCTGAGCCGGCGTTGATCGGGAAGCCCTCCCGGGGTATATTTGTGAACCCGGGGGCGACTGGCTTCGACGGGTCAGAAGAAGGAATTGCAGCGTGCCCAGGTCCAAGGCCCTGGTAAAACACCCTGGAACGATTCAACTGCCAACACTGAACTGGCACTGGCTGCGTAAGCTGAGCTAACGCTCGCTTCTCGCACCTTCGACGCCTGGAGCCCGCCTGGGGCGCCGACGTCGAATCGCAAATCCGGGCTGGCTGTCCGCGG
>JAICUF010000045.1 GCA_025935995.1 Gemmatimonadales bacterium | reverse complement strand
GACCGGCGGCACCGCCGTCGCTCTCGCGCCCTTCCGGCTCGCGACTGGCCCGCTCGCGGAAGCGCTCGTCGCCGATTCGAGCGGTGAATCCGTCGCGGCATGGGAGCCGGAGGGCGCCGGGGCCATCCTCCTCACCCTCGTCACGACGCCTTCGCGCTGGCAGCTCGAGGGAAACCGCGAACGCTTCGCGGGATACTGGTCGCTGCTGATGGGGCGGGTGGCGCGAGCGCCCGCGCGGGAGTGGAGGGCAACGCTGCCGGCAGCGGTGGATCAGCCGGTCTCGCTCACGCGGCGCGGCGGCGATTCGCCGGCCGCGCGGATCGAGTCTCCCTCGGGCGCAGCCGATTCGGTGTATCTCGCGCAGGATCCGCTGGAGCCCGCGCGGTGGGAGGGAACCTGGTGGCCGCGCGATGCGGGGTGGCACCACTTCACGGATGACTCGTCGTCGCTCGACGTGCGGGTGAGCGGCGGGTGGATCGCCCGCGAGGCGGCCGCCCGGCGACGCGCGACTGTCGCGCGCACCTCCACACTCGCGCGCATCACTGGCCGACCCGCATCCGGCGCACCCCGGCGGCTGCCGGACTGGGTCTGGTTCGTGATACTGCTGGGCTCGCTCGCCTTTCTCTGGGCGGCGTACCCGTCGACGTCGCCCGGCGACCAGCCGCGGCGCGCCGCCTAGCGATCCCTGCCGGGGACTGGTTGCTGCCGGGGCTCACCGGCTCGACTTCTTCCGGCCGTGGCTCTTGTTGCGCTTGCGGGTGGCCGCCGCCTTCTTCGCGGAACGTGAGCGGGCAGCCGCGGAGCGGGACGCCGACGCGCGGCCGCCCTTCTTCCCGCCCTTCCTGCTCGGCTTGCTGCTCGCCTTCTTCCCGCGGCCGCTGCCGCCCTTCTTCCTGCCTCCGCCCGAAATCGCGTTCTCCGTGGCCCACGCACGCCGTTCCGCTTCCTTGCTGGAGACACCGCGCTTCTTGTAGCCCTCCTCGATGTGCTCCTCCTGCCGCTTCTGCTTCGAGGTGTACTTGCTCTTGTCACCGCGTGCCATCGTGCGCCTCCGGATTGGATGAGGCCTTCGCGGGCCGCGCGTCATCGTCGACGGGCGCCAGCGGAGACACCGCGGGGCCGTTGAGCACGCGGCCCAGCGGATCGAACCGCGAGCCGTGGCAGGGACAGTCCCACGAACGTTCGGTTGCATTCCAGGCCACGAGGCAGCCGAGGTGGGGGCACACCGCGGATCGCCGGTGCACGGCGCCGTCGGCGTCGCGGTAGACAGCCACGCGCGCGAGCCCGTGCCGAAGCACGGCGCCGCTGTCGGGCGGGATGTCGTGCTCGGACGAGACATCCGCCGGCGCGACCCATTCGCCGTAGCGGGCGGCGACGTTCAGGTTCTCGCGCAGGAACTCCTTCGTGGCCCGCAGCGTGATCCGGCCGGGATCGTAGAGTGTCGCCCACCGGTTGGCGCGTCCGAGAATGAGATCGGACAGCAGCTGCCCCGCGATGGTGCCGTGCGTCATGCCCATGCCGGAGTCGCCGGTCGCGATCCAGACATGGTGGTCGCCCGGGTTTCGGCCGATGAAGGCAACGTGGTCCACCGGCTCCATGACCTGCCCGGACCACCGGAAGGCGACCTCCGAGATCATCGGGAAGCGCTCGCGGGCCCACCGCTCGAGCCGCCCGTGCCGGGCGGTGATGGTATCGCTCTCCTGGCCGGTCTTGTGGTCCTCGCCGCCGACGATGAGCATCTCGCCGTTCCCGTCGGGAGCCGGCTGCACGCGCACGTAGTGGTACGGATCGCAGGTGTCCCAGAAGAGGGCGTGCGTGACTGCGCCGGCCGGAATCCGCGCTCCCATGGCGTAGGTCCGGTAGGCGGCCTGTTTGGTGTGGATGGTGAAACGGTCGTTGACCGGAGTGTTGGTGGCGACGATGGTGTCACCGCATTCGACGACGTGTCCAGCCGCGGTGTGTATGCGCACCCTCGCGCCGTCTTCCACCTCGGTGACGTGCGCACCCGAGCGGATCCGGCCGCCGGCCCGCTCGACGGCCCGCGCGAGACCGGCCAGGTACCGCATCGGGTGGAACTGTCCCTGCCTCGGAAACCGGAGGCAGGGCCCGGTATCGAAGCCGGTGACGGGAGCGGTCTCGAAGAGATCCACGGTGGTGAGCCCGGCGGCGCGTGCCGCATCGAGCTCGCGCTCGAGGAGCCGGGGCTTGTCGTCGGGGCCCAGAAAGAGATAGCCGTCCACCCGCTCGAAATCGCAGTCGATCCCCTCCTCCGCCGCGATGGCCTCGATGCGGTCGATGGCGGCGGTGTGACTGTCGGCGCAGAGTGCCGCGCCGACTTCGCCGTGCAGGCGCTCGATGACGAAGTAGCGATCGTCGATGGCGTTGGAGAGGTGGGCGGTGGTACGGCTCGTCTCGCCGGAGCCGATCTCGCCGTCATCGATCACGAGGACGGACCGCCCGGCCCGCGCGAGGAACCACGCGCTGGTGAGGCCGGCGATCCCCGCGCCGATGACGCACACGTCGGCGGACTCGTTGCTTGCGAGGGCCGGATAGCGTGGGGGGGCCACGAGCATCCACAACGAAGTGGTGCCATCTGTCATGCTCGATACCTAGGTGCGTCGGGACCGCGGGGCTGTGAAATGCATCACAAGGCGGGGGAAAAAGGTGGGTGGAACGGGCGCGAACGCCCGTTCCCTGCGAGATGTATCTGCTGAGGATTTGAGAAGGGAAAAGCAGCGAACCCGACTCAGGCTGGCAACTCGTCCGGCCGCAGAGCTGGGGGGCTCAGGGACTCATCGGACGTCTCGCGGATCGTTGCCCGTCCGCCGCGCTCACTGCCCGCAAGATAGGGCGCCGAATTGGGCGTGCTGTGCGTCAGATCACACAATCGCTCGCGTCGTTACGCCGTCGCGGTCTCCGCGAGCGCTTCGAGGAGCGCGGTCACGTGCCCGGGTTGAACGTCGCCCATGTGGCCGATTCGGATGATCCGCTCGTCGAAGGGCGGCAGGCCGGGCGCAACCGTCCATCCCCGCTCGGCGAGTCGGGTGATCAGCGGCGCGACGGGCTCCCGCGCCTCCAGCGCGGACACCGCCGCCGAGCGACGGCCCGGCGGTGCCAGGAGTCGGAAGGCATCGGTCGCCTCCGCCCACTCCGCCATCATCCGGGCCATCGTCGCGTGGCGGTCCCACCGGCTCTCCAGTCCCTCGGTCGAGATGCGGCGGAGCTGGACATCGAGCGCATACAGCAGCGAAATGGCCGGTGTCTGGGTCGGAAGCCCTTCGCGTGCCGCCTGGTCGAGCAGCGCGAGGTCCATGTACCAGCCGGAGCCGGGCATCCGCCCCGACCGCTTCATCATCCGTTCCGAGGCAACGCCGAGCGCGAGGCCGGGCGGCAGCGCGAGCGCCTTCTGCGAGCCGGTGCCCACGAAGTCGATGCCCCACGCATCCGCCTGAATGGGCACCGCGCCGAGGGAGCTCACGGCATCGACCAGCAGCAGCACGTCCTGGTGCCGCCGCACCTCGGCCGCCAGCTCGGCGAGCGGCGCGAGCGCACCGGTGGACGTCTCCGAGTGGACGAGGGCTACCGCATCCACCTCGGGGCCCTCGAGGAAGCGCGCGAGATGCGACGGCTCGATGGTCCGGCCCTCGGGCACCATCACGCGCACGACCTCCTTGCCGCACCGCTCGGCGATCTGCGCCAGCCGCTCGCCGAAGTAGCCACCGACCGCCACGAGGACCCGCTGCTCGACGCCGGCGCGGATCGCGCCTTCCAGGAGGCCGGTGGCGGAGCAGGTGGCGATGAGGACGGGGCGGGCGGTTCCGAAGAGGCGCTGCAGCGTGGGCTGCATCCCGGCCAGCATCGATGCCATCGCGGGGCCGCGATGGCTCATGATCGGGCGGGTCATCGCGGCGAGCACGTCGGGATGCACTTCCACGGGGCCGGGCAGCAGGAAGCGGCCGGTGAACGCCGGGCTAGACAACCCGCCCCTCGAGCACGTCCCGCGAGCTCACGAGGGCCACGCCGCGGTGGTGCCAGTCGCGGAGGAGCTGCTCGCCCGCGGCGGGATCGATGGCGCGCACGGCGTCGGTGACCAGATGCAGCCGGGTGGCCGGGCGGTGGCGGAGAAGCCCCTCGACGGCGTACCGGTCGCAGACGTCGAGGGCGACGCCATACAGGACGATGTGCGAGGGATCCAGCGCGTCCACCACCGGCCGCACGTTGGGATTGGTGAACACATCGAACCAGTGCTTGTGGAACAGGATGTCGCCGTCGTGCGACCGGACCCGCTCCGCGAGCGCCGCCGGATCCGCGGGCGCCGGCTCGATCAGCAGCGGATCGCGGAGCGCCGTCTCCGGAATCTTCCGCTGGCCGGGGGTGCCGCGCATGCAGTGCGGGGGAAACGTCTCCCGGAAGTCGGGGGTGTCCGAGAGCTCGCGGTGCCCGGCGACGTGGTCGTCGGCGCTCGCGATGATGCGGATCCGATGGGCGTGCGCATAGTCGGTGAGCGCCTTGAGGACCGGCACGATCTCCTCGCTCCCGCTCACGTAGAGCAGCCCCTGGGGGAGGACGAAATCGTGCTGGGTGTCGACGTCCCAGAAGATCGTGGTCATGCCGAAAGGTAGGCGTGTCGCGGCGGCCGCGCGCTAGACGACGCGCTCGAGCCGCGGGTTGGGCCGGAACTCCCGGCCGACCTTGGCGCACGGGCGTCCGTCCTTGAGCACCACGTCGGCGGTGAAGTCGAAGCGGCCCGCGAACAGCGAGGATCCGACGCCGTAGGCGTCGACCGGCACGCCGGCGCGCTCGAACTCGAGGATCTTCTCGACGCTGAAGCCGCCGGAGACGACGATCCGCACCTCGCGGTAGCCGTGCTCGTCGAGCGCGCGCCGGACGTTCCACACGAGCTGCGGATTGACGCCGGTCGGCTTGAAACGGCCCATCTGGGGCAGGACGGAATGGTCGACGAGCATCTCGCTCGTGTCGAGCCGGACGCCGTAGAGGCGATCGCCGAGCACGGCCGCGACCTCGAGCGAGGTGCGGACGCAGTCGTTGTCGAAGTCGACCAGCGTCATCACCTTCACTTCGGGATCGATGTACTCGGCGAACTTCTCGGTGGCGACGATGGTGCTGCCGTCGTAGGCGGCGATGAGGGCGTGGGGCACCGTCCCGATCCCCTCGCTCCCCCACCACGAAGCCTGCGCGTCGGTGGACACGCCGATCGCGCCGGCGATATGGGCCGCGTAGCCGTCGCCCGTCTGCACCAGCCAGTGGTCGTGCCGGGCCGGGAAGAACATCACTTCCTTGGGCGCGGCGGCCTCGACCACACGGCGCGTGTTGGTGCCGACGCGGGTGCGCCGGGCGAGGACGCCGAGGTAGAGGGTTTCCAGGTGGGCAAAGGCGTCGTAGGGACCCTCGATGAGGAGCACCGTCTCCCAGGGCTCGATCGCGTCGCCGTCGTAGAGGGCGTGCACGGTGAGGGCGGGCCAGTCGAGCGAGCAGAGCTTCAGGATGGCGATGGCTTCGTCGATGCCGCCGAGGAAGGCGTGCTGCTTGCCGAACACCTGCATCGTGACGTGGGGATGGAAGCCGTCGGCGACGAGGATCTCGCGGGCGCGGACGAAATACTTGTCGCTGTAGTAGCCGGCCCGCATGCGCTCCACCGGGAGATGGAAGATCTCGGGATCCAGACGGGGTCGGCGCGGCATCCGGTGATCCCTCAGCGCTGGTGAGTCATCTCACCGACCTCGGCGGGCCGTCGGTGCAGTATTGCGGCACGGGAGCGGAACTTACGGCAAAGAGGGGGAGTGGAGCAAGGCGCGGTTGACAGGCGTCGTGACCCGGCCTAAATCCTCACGACGTCTCACCTTGGCTTCCCCTCTTCCGGAGGTGCTCGCGTGTCCGACTCCCTCTCGCGCCGCCGCTTCCTGGGCGCCGCCGGCGCCGCTGCCGCCGCCGCCGCCCTTCCTGATGCGGCGGTGGCCGCGCCCGCGATCCTGGTCCGCCGGGCCGGACGGGCCGCGGCGGTGAGCTCGGGCAACGGCGTCCGCGCGGTCCAGCGGGCCATGGAGCTCATCGCCCAGGGAACCGATACGCTCGATGCGGCGGTGGAGGGCGTCAAGATCCAGGAGCTCGATCCGACCGACCATTCGGTGGGATACGGCGGCCTGCCCAACGAGATGGGGGTGGTTCAGCTCGACGCCTCGTGCATGCACGGCCCCACGCGACGGGCCGGCGCGGTGGCGGCACTCGAGGGGATCAAGACGCCGAGCGAGGTGGCGCGGCTGGTGCTCAAGTACACCAACCACATCATGCTCGTGGGCGAGGGTGCCAAGCAGTTCGCGCTGTCGTTCGGATTCAAGGAAGAAGATCTGCTGACGCCGGAGTCGCGCCAGCTCTGGCTGACCTGGCGGGCGAACCGCGGGCATGAGGATGACTGGCTCGACGTGCCGGACACCGAGCCGCTGGTGAAGCGGCCGACCGGCACGATCAACCTCGACGTGGTGAACGCGAAGGGCGAGCTCAGCTCGATCACGACGACGAGCGGGCTCGCGTGGAAGATCCCCGGCCGCGCGGGGGACTCGCCGATCCCCGGCGCGGGGCAGTATACCGACAACGACGTCGGCGCCGCCGGGTCCACGGGGCGCGGGGAGTCGAACATCATGGTCTGCGGCGGATTCCTCACGGTGGAGCACATGCGCCGCGGAATGAAGCCGGCCGACGCCTGTCTCGAGACGCTCAAGCGGGTGATGGCGACGACGCCGCCCCGCCTGCTCGAGCCGAACGGGCGGCCGAAGTTCGACCTGCAGTTCTATGCGGTGAACAAGCTGGGCGAGTTCGGCGCCGCGTCGCTCTACCCCGCGCGGTACGCGGCGCACGACGGGAGCCAGGGCGGCCTGCGGGATGCCGCGTTTCTCTTTCAGAGGCAGACCTGATGCGGACCGTGGCCGCCTGCATGCTCGCGATCGCCGGAGTCCTTCTGCCGCCGGGAAGGCTCGCGGCGCAGCAGCCCACCCAGGCGGCACCGGTCGAACAGGGCAAGCCTCCCGCGGCCACCAAGCCGCCGCCGTCCACGCAGGTGGCACCGCGGACCGCCGCCGATACGGCCCGCGCGCTGCGCGAGCCGCTCGACACGGTCCGCGTGGACGCCCAGGTCGCGGGGAAGCCGCCCGAGGAGATCGCGGTCGACCCCGGCCCGCCCTGGCGGACCAGCTACTTCCCCTACCTGACCGGGAGCGCGGGCGACCTGTTCCTCGCCGCGCGGATCCGGCCGTGGCTGCCGGCGGCGTTCGAGGACCGCGTCACCGACCGCGCCGCGGTCAGCTTCGACGGCGGTGCCGGGATTCACGGCAGCTGGTTCACCACGGTGCGCTTCGACGCGCCGCTGCTCTGGCCCAAGTGGCGGCTCGTGGTGTTCGGTGAGGCGGCGCAGTCCAACCGGCTCGGCTTCTACGGCTTCGGCAACAATACCGAGCACGACAAGTCCCTGCTCGACTCGACGGAGCCGAACTACTTCCGCGTCGAGCGCGTGAGCTTCGACGGCTTCGTCGAGGTGAGCCGCCGGCTCCTGAGCCGCGTCTTTCTCGCCGGCCGGTTCGGGCTGGATCATTCGCGCTTCAGCGCGCTCCCGGGGCCGTCGGTGTTCGAGTCGGAGTACGGGGACGAAGTCGAAGGCACCGACATGACCGGGCGGCTTGCGCTGGTCTGGGATTCACGGAGCAACGAATTCAATCCCCGGAGCGGCATCCTGGCCGAGGGCGGATTCGAGCTGGGCCGGAGCGGCGGGGAGAACTACCGGCGGACATACGGGCGCATCAAGGGCTACCTGCCGCTCCGCCCCTCGACGGTGCTCGCCGCGCGCGTCGCCGCATCCAACATCACCGGAACGCCGTCGTTCAATTCGCGCTTCGAGATCCCGACCTGGGAGGATCCGATCGCGGTCTATGGCGGGTACTCGTCGAACCGCGGCTATCCCGGGGGACGCTTCGTCGGCAGCGGCGTCGTGTTCGGATCGGTGGAGCTGCGGCAGGACTTCCTCCCGATCGGCGAGCTCGCCGCGGGGAGCCTGGTGCTCTTCATGGACGCGGGCCGCGTGTTCGAGGGAGAGAACTTCACCTTCGACGGCAAGGCGCTGCACGTGGCCGGCGGCATCGGGATCGCGGCGCGCCTCCTTCGCTCGACCATCTTCACCGCCAACGCCGCGAAGGCCGGCGAGGGCTGGCACTTCTCGGCGGGAGCGAGCTGGGCCTTCTAGGCGGCGAGCAGGGCGAGCACTTCGCGGAGCGTGGTCTCGCCGCGGTCGCGCGCATACCACCGGCGCACCTCGGGATAGAGCTCCGTCTTCGGCATCGTGCTCCGGTTGGCCATCACGAACGACTGCAGCTCGGCGGGGCGCGGGCCCCAGTGGCCCAGCTCGCGGAAGGCGCGGTCGAGCGCGATGACGATGGGAATGGAACGCGAGCCTCTGGTGAGATAGCGATCCATCACGGCGGGATGCTCGTCGCGGCGGAGCACCCTGAGCTCGAGACCGGGGGACGCGTCGGCAAGCTTGGCCACGATGGGCACGGTGTTCGACGCGTCGCCGCACCAGTCCTCCGCCAGCACGAGGAGCCGAATGCCGGCGTCGGCCGGCACCGCCTCGAGCGCCCACGCCGGCACCTTCGCCAGCCGGTACACTCCCTCCCACAGCTCCCGATGCTTCGCGGCGGTCTCCACGTAGCGCGCGTAGGGCACGGCCGCGTCCCAGAGCGTGGCGAAGTCGAGCGTGCCCAGGTCAGCGCTCCTCGATCCGGATCCCCCGCTCGGCGAGCGCGTCCACGTAGAGGCGGAACGGCATCGCCTCGTCCGGCGTGTGCACGCCGCGCGCCGTCACCCGACCGTCGGCCTGCATCTGCCCGGTGATCGAGAGTGAATAGCCCGTGGTGCGCATCATGGCGCTGATGCCGTGCTCGGCATCGTAGAAATCGATGAGCTGGAAGGTCACGCTCGCCGGCTTTCCACCCGTCGTCCCGTTCACCTCGACCTTCAGTGCCACGAGATCGCGGCCCTCCGGCTTGAAGAGCGCCGGATGCACCGCGGCGATGAAGAGATCGCGGGGCACCACCTGCTTCCCCTTCACCTCGATCGGCTCGTTGGAGAGAAGGCCCAGCTCGCGGATCGGACGCATGATGGCGACGTGTCCCGGATAGCGGAGCGTCTTGTACTCCATCACGTCGATCTTCCCCTGCCAGGCGAAGGGCATGGTGCTGATGCCGCCGCCGGTGTGGAAGGCCTCGAGGGTGCCGACAGGCGCCGGGAACTCGACATCCTCGAGCTCGGAGAGCGCATCCACCTGGGTCGGCTTCCCCCCGCGGAGGACCCACGACGGCGTCGTGTAATAGTCGAGCGCGCCCTCGAGCGAGTAGACGATCTGGTAGTTGAGGGGCGGCTCGGGATGCTGTGGCAGTCCGCCGACGAAGATCCGGACCCGCGCGGGCTTCTCGACGCGGCGAATGCCCTCCGCGGCGAGGATGTTCACCATGCCGGGCGCGAGGCCGCAGTCCGGAATGACGCTGACGCCGCGGGCGACGGCCGCGTCCTGCAGCTTCTTCTGCTCGAAGACGATCTCGGTGTTCCCGCCGAGGTCGGAGAAGTGCGCGCCGGCATCGACCGCCAGCCGCGCCATCGGCGCGTTCAGGTAGTAGGGAAGCGCGCTCATCACCGCGGTGTGCCCCGCCATGACCTTCCGCACCGCGGCCTGGTCGGTGACGTCGAGCTTGACGGGCTCGAGCCGCGCGCCCGCGGTCGCCAGGAAGGCCGGCAGCCGGTCGGGATGGAGATCCGCGAGTGTCACGCGGGTGACGGCCGGATTCCGGAGGAGATCGTACGCGCAGGCACAGCCCTGCAGCCCCGCGCCAAGCACCAGCATCTTCATGACGGACCCTCGTGAGCGTGATCGGGAGCCTTCAAAAGCCACGCAATGTAGCCGGGACCCGGCGCCCCTCTCAACCTGCGCGTTAGATTTCACGCGATGCCCATCAACGACGAACCGCGCACCCGACGCGACGCCGAGGCCACGCGGCGCCGGTTGATCGCCGCGGCGCTCGAGCTGTTCACCACGGCCGGGTTCCGCGCGACGACCACGCCGATGCTGGCCGAGCGGGCGGGGATCGCGGAGGGGACGATCTATCGCCACTTCACCGGGAAGGACGCGCTGCTCAACGCGGCCTACCGCGAGGTGCAGGCGTGGGCCGCCGGCATCGTCCGCGACGCCGAAGCCGACCGCCTGCTGCCCGTGCGCGATCGGCTGCTCGCGATCGCGCGGCGGCTGCTGGAGGAATCCGCGCGTGCTCCGGCGGCGATCCGGATGCTCCTCCACGCGCGCGAGGACCGCTATCTGGACGACCGCAGCCGGGAGAGTGCCAGGGCCTTTCGCGAGGCGCTGCAGCAGGTGATGGCGAGCGGAAAGTCGGACGGTGTGGTGCGGGCGGGGCCGGTGGAGCTCTGGGCCGGCGTGTGGCTCGCGATCGTGGCGTTCGCCGCGGAGCGGGTCGGCGCGGGCGAGTGGGCACCGGAACATCCGCAGGCGGCGCTCGCGATCGAAGCCGCCTGGGACGCCATCACGAGCTAGGCGGTGGCGGCGCGCCGGGAAAGTAGGTCAGCTCCCGGGGATTCGCCGGCGCGGGGGACCACTCGAGAATCCGCACGTGTCCGGGCCCGAGCGGACGGATGGTGAAGCGCTCCCCCTCGAACCAGCCCACCGAGTCGGCACCCCAGCGGGTCGCGTCGCGGGCGGATGCGGCGAGCGGCGTCGATACGCCGTCGGCGCCCACCGTGCAGATCCCCTTGCCGCAGGCCGTCACCGCGGCAAAGGCCGGCGCGCCCACCAGCACGAGAAAACTCGAGTCCGCCTGCGCCGCCTCCGGCGCGTTCACAAACCCCGGCGCCGATCTGGCCGGCGGCGCGGCGAACCGCGCCGTCCCCGCGCTCGTCCGCACGTACACCATCCGTCCGTCGCGCGACCAGGCGCTCCGCTCGGGCTCGGCTTTCCACGCCCTCGGCAGCACGAGCTCGCGCTCGTTGCCACTCAGGAGATTGAGAAGCCAGACGCTCCGGTGCGTGCCAGGGCCGCTGCGCAGGAAGAGCACGGTAGTTCCGTCGGGCGAGAGCTTCGGCGAGGACTCCGCGACCGGACTGTACGTGAGCTGGACCGGGGAGCCGCCCGCGGGAAGCACTGCGAAGAGATCGCTGCCGCCCGGCGTGTCCGCCACGAACACCGCGTAGGCGTCGCGGCCCGGCTCGGCCTTGCCGCGGAGGGGCGGCAGCGAGCAGCCCGACACCGCGAGCAGCGCCGCGAGCAGCGAGCGGACGTCACGGCGCACGCGTCACCGTCGATCGAAGCAGCCACCAGCGATGCGGGTCCACCGTGATCGCCGCCGGCGCGCCGGCATAGGCGGGGAGGAAGACCCGCGTCTCGCGCCCGTTCACGTCGACGTGCTCGGTGTGGCCGTCGATCACGAGCTCGAGTCCGGGCAGGCTGAAGGCCCCCCACTCCGCCTTCTGCGTCTGGCGGATGAGCAGCGCGAGGCCCGCGGACCCGTAGCTCCACTGCACGTCGAGCACCGGATACCCGGGCTGGGTGAGCGCCTGTCGGAAGTACCAACCGAGATCGCGTCCGGCCGCCTCGCTCATGACGGCGGCGAAATCGGAGGAGAGGGCGTTGCCGTTCCGGTAGCGCGCATAGTAGGACCGGATGCCGCGGAAGAACGCCGAGTCGCCGATGAGGCCGCGAAGCTGGTGCAGCACCCAGGCGCCCTTCGGGTAGTTGTTGCTGTTCAGGAGGCCCATCAGATCTGCGGCGGCGGAGTCGAGGATGGGCCGCTCGGTCACCGGGTTCGGATGGGCTCCGCTGCTGTCGCGAATCTCGAAGACGCTGGTGGCGGCGTCGCTCATGGTGTGCCGGAGCGCGCTGTCGCCGCCGACATGCTCGTCCCAGAGCGCGGCGAAGTAGGTGGCGAACCCCTCGCTGAGCCAGAGGTGATGCCAGTCGGTTTCCGTCACGCCGTCACCGAACCACTGGTGCGCCGTCTCGTGCGCCGCGATCCGCTCGGTCATCCGGTGATCGCGGTAGAGGCGGTCGCCGTAGAAGATGGCGCCGGCGTTCTCCGCGCCGCCGAAGATGGTGCTCGACTCGACGTGCGCGAGCGAGGGGTACGGGAACGGACCGACGAGGTGCGTGAACCAGTCCACGATCTCCGCGGCGCGCCGGAATGGCCCGCTCACGGCGTAGGCCGAGTCCTGCGGATAGCTCCAGACGGTCACCGGAACGCAGGGCGCGGCGCAATTCCGGCCCCGGAGCGACGTCACCGTGAGCGGGCCCGCGCCGACCACCATGTTGTAGACCGGGATCGCCTCCGGCATGCGGTAGCGCCAGAGGGTGCGGCCGCCCGGAAGGGTGTCGGTGCCGTCGAGGGAACCGTTGGCGATGGCGCGCCAGCCGCGTGGCACCTCGACCCGGAGCCGCACCGTCGCCTTGTCCGCGGGGTGGTCCTGCGCGGGAAACCAGTGGTGCGCGCGGTCGGGCCAGTTGTCGGCGAACGCGGTACGCGCGCCGTACGGATTGTGCCCGATGATGAGCCCGTCGCGCACCGGCCCCGTGTACTCGACCCGCGTCACGACCGTGTCGCCCCGCAGACGGGCATGCGGGAACTCGATGATCGGTCCGCTGCGCCGCCACTCGCCGCGCACCATTCGCCGCTCGCCTCCCCAGGCGGCGCGGCTCACGCGCAGCGCGGTGTCGAGCTCGAGGCGGATCGGCGCCGGGCCGCCGACGCGCCAGGTCACGGCCGTCTCGCCCCGGATAACCGAGCCGGTATCGGGAATGGAGACGCTGATATCGTAGTGCAGTGCGTCGTGCACCGGATGCAGGGTATCGGCCCGGACCGCCAGCGGATCCTGCATGAGGAGGAGGAGCGCCAGCATCAGGGCGCCTCCGCGTCGACCGCGAGGCGGGCCGCGAGGATCGGCGTGACGTACTTGGCCACCGTGTCCGTGTGCACGGGGTGGGCGAGGTAGCGCTCCACCGCCAGGAAGTCCTCCACCGCGACGATGAGCACCCACGGCCACTCGGCCGCGGTCGATCCGAGGTTGGGGCCGAAGGTGAGGCCGCGGATCTCCGGGACGGCGCCGCGCAGCGCGAGCAGCGCGCGCCGCGCGTCCTCCACCTGGATCGGAGAGGCGGTGTCGCGGAAGCGGAACAGCACGACGTGGTGGATCACGCGGTCACCGGCCGAGGGTCGTGCCGTAGAATCCCATGATGCGATCCCAGGCGCGGTCCACCTGCGGGCCGTCCGAGCCCTGGCGGCCGGGCTTGAGGAAGCCATGCCCCGTGCCCGGGTAGATGTCGTACTCGTACGACTTGCCGAGCGAGCGGAGCATCGCGGCCACGGCGGGGAGCGTCGCGTCGATGCGCGCATCGTTCTCGCCGTAGACGCCGAGGATCGGCGCGTGGACGCGGGCGAGCGCCGTGCTGTCGGGCGGCGGCCCGTAGCAGACGACCGCCGCCTTGAGGCGCGGATTCCGGGTGGCGTAGGCAAAGCTCTGCCCGCCGCCCCAGCAGAAGCCGATGGTGCCGATCTGGTCGCGCGCGACGGCGGGGAGGCCGTTGACGTAGGCATAGACCGCGTCGAGGTCGGCGGTGATGCCGTCGGGCTGCAGCAGCGCCACCAGCTTCCGCCCCGAATCGGCGCTCGCCGGCGACGGCCCGAAGCGGGAGGAGAGGAGATCGGGCACGATGGCGACATAGCCGGCCCTGGCGAGGCGGTCCACCACCGTCGGCTCCCAGTCGGTGAGGCCGAAGATCTCGTGGATCACGATCACCGCCGGCGCCTTCGTCTTCCGCTCGGGATAGGCGACGTAGGCCCGGATCGAGTCGGCGCCGCGACGCACCTCCACCCATTCGCCGTGCGTGGTGACGGCGCCGAGCGCGCCGGCGGGCGGCGCGGACGACGAGGCCGAGGCCGCGCACGCGATGGCGGCGCCGACCGGCATGGCGATCGCGGCGACCGCCGCGTACGACCAGATCCCGCGCAACTTCGAATGCATGGTGTCTCCTCCCGGTTATCGGCCGAAGAGGCGGGTGAGCACCCCGCCCTGCGTGACCGCCTCGAACCCGTGCGCCAGCTCGTCCATCGTCCCCGGCCGCTCCGACGGCTGCAGCGCGAGCGCGCGCAGGATCAGCGCTTCGAGCCGCGCCGGCAGCTCGGGCCGCACGTCGCGGATCGCCACCGGCTTTCCCTTGAGCCGGGCGAGCATCGTCTCCTGCGCGTTCCGGCCCTTGAACGGCAGCTCGCCGGCGAACATCTCGAAGGCGAGCACGCCGATGGCGTAGACGTCGCTCCGGCCATCGAGGGGCTTGCCGCGGATCTGCTCGGGACTCATGAACTCCGGAGTGCCGAGGACGATCCCCGTCTGCGTGAGCTTGGCGAGCTCGGCGCCGGCGCGGCGCTGCTTGGCGAGGCCGAAGTCCATCACGACGGCGCGGATGCCGGGCTTCTCGGCCGGATCGGGCACCAGCATGACGTTCTCGGGCTTCAGGTCCCGGTGAATGATGCCCAGGTCGTGCGCGTGCTGCAGCCCCCGGCAGATCTGCGCGAGCAGCGGAATCCCCTCGTCCACCGGCAGGCGGCCGCGCCGCGTCTCGCAGTCGCTGAGCGATTCGCCCGGGAGATACGGCATCACGAGGTAGAGCAGCCCTTCCGACGGATGGCCCACGCGGAGGATGGGGCAGACGTTCGGGTGCGCGAGTCGCATGGCGATCGACGCCTCGCGCTTGAGCCGCTCGACCGACGCGGGGTCGCGCGAGAGTCGCGGCGTCAGCACCTTGATCGCCACGGTGCTGCCGTCGGTCTCGTCCTCCGCCTGATACACGAACGCCATCCCGCCCTCACCGACCTTTCGCACGATGCGGTAGCGGCCGTCGAGCGTCTGCCCGCTCAGCGTGCGGAAGCGCTCGCGCTCGACCAGCTCGCTGGGGGAGGGAGGCTGGGTGACGGGCTCGGGGGCGACCCGGGAGACCGGCGCCGGGGCGGGCGAGGCGGGCGAGGCGGGCCGGGACGATGGGGCCGTGGGGCGATCGGCGGGGGCGACTTCAACGAGCGGCGAGCCGTCCCGCGTGCAGAAGCGGGCCGGTGACGCATAGCTGGCCTGACACCGCGGGCAGCGGCGATTCAGCACGGGATCAGTCCCGGTAGCGGTTCCGGCCTTCGCTCTTGGCCCGGTACAGGTGATTGTCGGCCAGCTCGAGGAGGGAGCGGCTGTCGGTGATACGCTCATCGGGGAACGACGCGAGGCCGATGCTGATGGTGACGTGGACCGGCCGCCCCGGCTCCCCGAAGTCGTACGCCGCCACGCGCTTGAGCACGCGCTCGGCGAAGTTGCGCGACTCGGTGCTGTTGGTCTCGGGCAGGAGGACGACGAATTCCTCGCCGCCGTAGCGCGCCACGATGTCGGGCGAGCGCTGCTCGCGCTTGAGGAGCTGGGCAAGCTGCTTCAGGATCAGGTCGCCCACGAGGTGCCCATGGGTGTCGTTGATCTGCTTGAAGTTGTCGATGTCCAGCATCATGCAGGTGAGGAGCGTCGCGTAGCGCGCGGCGCGGTCCATCTCCTGCTCGAGCTTCTCGGTGAGCGCCCGCCGGTTGAAGGTGTTGGTGAGCGGATCGGTCTCGGCCAGATGGCGGAGCTTCTCCTGCCCGGTCATCGCGCTCTCCATGTCGTACGCCTTCTCGAGCGCGGCCACCGCCGAGGTCACCACCTGCTCGACGAACTGGAGGTCGCCGATGTCGAGCGGGAGGTCGTCGCCGGTGGCGCGGAGGAAGAAGACGCCGGCCGGCTGGTCCCGGAGCGAGAAGCGGACGACGATGGCGGATCGGCAGGGGAAATCGCGACCCTCCGACTGCCAGTCGCCGCGGATGTCGTTGAGGAGCGGATCGGTCGCCACGTCCTTGATGAGGACCGGCTCGCCGGTGTCCATGGCGTGGCGGATCTCGGGATAGCGGCGGAGATCGACGCCCAGGCTCCGGATGGCCGGGTTGTCGTACGACGCGACGACCGTCCCGCTCTCCTCGCCGGGGCGCGCGAGCACGATGGAACAGCGCGAGACGCGGAGCGCCTCCGCCACGCGGCGGACGAGGATCTGGTAGATCTCGTCGGGCTTGAGCGACGCGGTGACTTCCTGCAGGATGTCCACCAGCTCGCCGCGGGTGCGGGCTTCGTCGCGCGCCTCGCCCAGCTCGCGACCGACCCGAAGCTGCGCCTTGACGCGCGCGAGCAGCTCGCGCACGCGGAACGGCTTGGGAATGAAGTCGGCGGCGCCGAGCCCGAGCGAGCGCACCGTCGCCTCCTCGGGGGGCATCGAGGAGATCATGAGGACCGGGAGGTCGCGGTAACGCTCGTCGCTCTTGAGGCGCTGCAGGAGCTGGAGCCCGTCCACCTTCGGCATCATGATGTCGAGCAGGAGCAGGTCGAAGCGGTCGGCGGAGAGGTGCTCGAAGAGATGCTCGCCGCCGGGGATGGCGACGACGTCGTAGCCGTTCTCGCGGAGGATCCACGAAAGGGTGCGCGAGAGCGCCTGGTCGTCATCGGCCACGAGGATCTTCGGGGCGGCGCTCATGGCTGCACCAGGCGTTGGAAGAGATCGGGATCCACGTTGCCGCCGCTCACCACGCACACCGTGGGACCGGTGCGCTCGATCCGGTCCGCGAGCACCGCGGCGAAGGCCGCGGCGCCGGACGGCTCGACGTCGAGCGCCACCCGCTCGTGGAGGAAGCGCACGGCCGACCGGATCTCGGCGTCGGTCACCTGCACGGCGCGGCGGACGATGCCCTGCATCACCTCGAACGGCAGCGAGCCGATCTGGAACGGCAGGAGCCCGTCGGCGATGCTTTCGGCCCTTTCCAGCCGCACCGGGTGGCCGGCCTCGAGCGCGCGCGCGAGCTTCGGCGCCCCCGCCGGCTCGACCGCGATCACCTCGGCCTCGGGCTTGAGCGCCCGTACCGCCGACGCGATGCCCGCGATGAGCCCGCCGCCGCCCACCTGGACGACGATCGTCTCGACCTCGGGCCACTGCTCCAGGATCTCGACTCCGCACGTGGCCTGGCCCGCGATCACGTCGGGATTCTCGTAGGGCGGGATGATGACCATCCCGTGCTCCGCCGCCAGCTCCTCGCAGCGGGCCTGGCGCTGGGCCCGGTCGGTCACGAAGGCCACTTCGCCGCCGTGGCGGCGCACGCCTTCGACCTTCACCGCGGGGGCGTCGGCCGGCATCACGATGATGGCGCGAACGCCGAAGTGCCGGGCCACGAAGGCGACGGCCTGGCCGTGATTGCCGCTCGAATGGGTGATGACGCCGCGCGCCCGCTCGGTCTCGGGAAGCCGGCTGATGGCGGTGAAGGCGCCGCGCACCTTGAAGGCGCCGATCGGCTGGAGCTGCTCGCACTTGAGCGCCACCGGCGGCCCGGCGAGCGCGGCGGCCGGCACCGGAACCAGCGGGGTGCGCACCGCGACGCCTTCCAGTGCCGCCGCGGCGCGCCGGACCGACTCGAGGGGAATCACGCGGGGGAAGTTACTCCACCGCGGCGGTGGGCGTCACCTCGCCGGCCGGCTCCTCCTGTCCGCTCTCGTCCTCCTTCACCACCCGCGCCACGTCCACCAGGGTGTCGCCGTCGTCGAGGTTCATGACCTTGACGCCTTGCGTGTTCCGGCCGATCACGCGGATGCCGTCCACCGGGACGCGGATGATGACGCCGTGACGCGTGATCATCATGAGCTCGTCCTCGGGGATGACCTCCTTGAGCGCCACGATGCAGCCGGTCTTGTCGGTGACCTTGAAGGTGATGATCCCCTTCCCCCCCCGCTTCTGCACCCGGTACTCCGAGAGCTCCGAGCGCTTGCCGTAGCCCTTCTCGCTCACGCAGAGGAGAGTGGCGTCGCGGCGCACCACCACCATGCCGATCACGCGGTCGTCCTTGTCCAGCTCGATGCCCTTGACGCCCGTGGTGGCGCGGCCCATGTCCCGCACGTCGCCCTGGTGGAACCGGATGCTCATCCCGGTGCGGGTGGCGAGCACGATGTCGCTCCCCGAGTCGCAGACCTGCACGTCGATCAGCTCGTCGCCCTTCTCGATGTTGATCGCGTTGATCCCCGCCTGGCGCACGTTGCCGTAGGCCGACAGCACCGTCTTCTTCACCGTCCCGTTCCGG
>JAICUF010000126.1 GCA_025935995.1 Gemmatimonadales bacterium | reverse complement strand
TGCGCGATCTCGATGGTGCCGTCCACGCTGAGGTCGGGCCGCGCCCCGCGCGGCAGCGGCCCGTCGAGGGCCACGTCCACGGTGACCGTGCCGCCCTGCGATGCGGGATCGATCCTGACGACGTGCCCCGGGATGATCCCGTTTCTCGTGTCGATCGCGGACGGCTGCCCGATGGCGACGTCCTTCGCCTGCGTGTCGGGGATGCGGAGCACCGCCTTGAGCCGGCCCGGCTGCACCACCTTGGCCAGCGTCGCGCCCGGCTGGGCCCACTGGCCCACCTCGAGCGGGAGCTCCTGCACCACGCCGTCGGCGCCGGCCTTCACTTCCATTGATCGCACCCGGTCGCGCTGGAACTGGGTGACCGCGCGAAGGCGCGAGACCTGCGCCCGCTGCAGGACGAGCTGGGAATCCACCACCCCGGTGTACAGCGCGAGCCGCTCCTCCTCCGCCTTGAGGCGCGTCGCGAGCTCCGTCGCCTTCTCGTGCAGCCGCATCGCCTCGATGCGGGAGATCATGTTGCCCTTGGCCAGGCTGTCGGCGACGACGGCCTGGCGCTGCGCCTCGTTGTAGTCCGCCTTCGTGGTCGCGACGACGGACTGCTGGTTGAGCCGCTGGCTCTCGAGGTTCACCTGCACGTTCACCCGCTCCGACTGCGCCTGCGTGAGCTGCCGCTCCGACTCGAGCGCCTCGAGCTGCACGTCGGGGTTGGTGAGCACCATCAGCACGGTTTCCGGCGTGACCTTCTGCCCC
This sequence comes from Gemmatimonadales bacterium, assembly GCA_025935995.1. Lineage (GTDB taxonomy): Bacteria > Gemmatimonadota > Gemmatimonadetes > Gemmatimonadales > GWC2-71-9 > JAICUF01. The sequence goes on along the minus strand of JAICUF010000126.1, from coordinate 5,499 downwards.
GGCTCGGCCAGGCGGCGCTCCACCCGGCCGGCGGTGACGGCGGTGACCCAGCGGATCTGCTCGGGCACCAGCGTGCCCGGCCCGCGCACCTGGATGATGAGCGGCCCGCGGCGCACCGAATCGATCATGAGCGTGCCGCCCTCCACGGACGGCGCCGCCGGCTTGAGCGTGGCGAGCGCCGCCGTGATCCCGACGACCAGGACGATTCCCCCGATCGCGTAGAAGATGCGGTTGCGCTTACTCTTCGGCTGGCGGACGATGTCCATGCGATCAATCCGGTACGGGGAATCGGCGGTGCGTCGCGTCCGCCAATGAGAGAAGCGTGCCAGTTCCCGATCTGGTCAGGAGCCCCGCAACGCCCGCCGCACACACCGATGGTGTCCGGATTCGGGATCGCCGAATCCCGGATCCGGACACGAGCCCTTTCCACGAAACCTTCCGGACCATCGAAGCATCCAACTGAGCGTGCCCATCCCGGACCCCCGCGCATGACCGCGCTGCCCGAACTGATTCACGAGGTGCGCGCCGAGCGGGCCGACAGCTTCCACCGCTCGAGGCCTGCCGGATCCTGGCCGACCTCGCCGCGGCGCTCGAGAAGACACGTGCCGGTCCTGCAACCCGTCCGGGAGCCTTCATGACGACGCCACGATCCCTGGGCCGCCGCCTGCTCGCCGTCTTTCGCCGGGACCCGATCGAGCGCGACCTGGACCCCGCGGCCGCGCGCGAACCTCGCGGCCTCCCGTGGCTCGACGACATCCGGCGCGACCTTCGCTTTTCGGTGCGGGCACTCCGGCGGACCCCCGGGTTCGTCGCCGTCGTGCTGGTGTGCCTCGCCGTCGGCATCGGCGCCAACGCCGCGATCTTCAGCGTCGTGAACGCCGTGCTCCTCCGACCGCTGCCCTACCCGCGGGCGGACCGGATCGTCCGCGCCTACGAGACGCTCAACCAGAGCGGCATCGGGTCGGTCTCGTTCGCCAACTATCGGGACTGGGTCGCCCGGAGCCGGTCCTTCGAGCAGCTCGCGGCCGCGCAGTCGAGCGCCGCAAATCTGCAGGGGACCACCGAGCCGGAGCGCATCCCCGCGATCCGGGTGACCGCCAACTATTTCGCCGTCTTCGGCGTGCCGCCGCTCCTCGGCCGCACCTTCGCCGCGGGGGAGGACGTGCCGGGCCGGGCCGACGTGGCGGTCATGAACGAGGGACTCTGGCGCCGCCGGTTCGGCGGCGATTCCTCGGTGGTCGGCACGCCGATCAGGCTCGACGGCCGTGCCTACACCGTGATCGGCATCATGCCCGCGCGCTTCAGCTCCGGCACCGGTCTCTGGCTGCCGCTGGCCCCCACGCCCGATCAGGCGGCCGACCGCGAAAACCACATGCTCTCGGTGGTGGGACGCCTTCGTCCGGGAGTGACACTGGATGCGGGCCAGGCCGAGCTCGACCGCATCGCCCGGCAGATCGCGCGCGACATGCCGGGCGCCGAGCCCGGCCGCGGCGCCGCGCTGCACGCGTTCTCGGAGGACATGGTGGGTTCCGTGCGGCCGGCGCTCCTCGTGCTGCTCGGCGCCGTGGCACTCGTGCTCCTCATCGCCTGCGCCAATGTCGCCAACCTGCTGCTCGCCCGCGCCGCCGCGCGCAGCCACGAGGTGGCGATCCGCCTCGCGCTCGGCGCGAGCCGGGGCCGGCTGATCCGGCAGTTTCTCCTGGAGAGCCTGCTCCTCTCGGGCGCGGGCGCGGTGCTGGGAGCCGGGCTCGCCTGGGTCGCGCTCCGCGCCCTCCGGCCGTTCGCGGCCAGCGCGCTCCCGCGCGCGGCTGAGATCCGGCTCGATGGACACGTCCTGCTCTATCTGCTCGGCATCGCCGTCGCCTGCGGAATTCTCTTCGGACTGGCCCCGGCGCTGCAGTCGGCGCGCGGGAACGTGCGCGGCCACCTCTCGGAGGCCGGCGTGAAATCGAGCGGCGGCGCGCGGCAGCAGCGGCTCAGGAGCTCGCTCGTCGTGGCGGAGATCGCGCTTTCACTGGTGCTGCTGGTGGGGGCCGGGCTCCTGATGCGCGGCTTTCTCATGCTGCGCGGGACTGCGCCGGGCGTGGCCGTGGACCACGTGCTCACGGCCCATCTCACGATCCCGCCGGCTCAGGGCGGCGATACGGGCGCGGCGGCGCGCTTCATCACACAAGTGCTGGACCGGGTCCGCGTCACCCCCGGCGTGACCGCGGCGGGCATGATCTCGATGCTGCCGATCCAGCAGGCGTGGACCAACCTCGACTACAGCGTCGTGGGACAGCCGAAGCCCGAACCCGGGAAGGCGCCCTGGGCCGAATTCCGGACGACCGCGCCGGGAACCTTCCGCGCACTCGGAATCCCGATCGTCGCCGGTCGCGACTTCACCCTCCAGGACCGTTTCGACAGCGCCGGTGCGATCATCATCAACCAGACCCTGGCGACGAAGGCCTTCGGGCAGACGAACCCGATCGGCCAGCAGCTCCGGCTGGAAGACGGCCCGCCTTCCACGGTGATCGGTGTGGTGGGAGACGTCCACCAGGCCGGCCTCGACCAGGCCCCGCTGCCCGAGATCCACATGCCGGTCGGGAACCGCTATATGAGTCCCGAGATCGCGCTGGTGGTCGGCACGAGCGTGCCGCCTGCGAGTCTCGGCCCCGCAGTGCGCGCGGCGGTGCGGGAGGTGAACGCCGACCAGCCGCTCTCCCAGCTCCTCACCATGCGCGAGATCGTGGAGCAGTCGCTCGTCAACCGCCGTCTGAATCTCTGGCTGCTCGCGGTCTTGCCGGCGTCGCGCTGGTGCTCTCCGCGACCGGGCTCTACGGCGTGATCTCGTATCTCGTGAGTCTCCGGACCCGGGAAATGGGGATCCGGATGGCGCTGGGCGCGCAGACGGGCGATGTCGTGAACCTGGTGCTGGGCCAGGGCGCGCGGCTCACGCTGATCGGCCTGGCGATCGGGATCGCGGGCGCCTTTGCGCTGAGCCGCCTGCTCGCGAGCATGCTCTACGGCGTGAGCGTACGCGACCCGCTGACCTTCGCGGGCGTCACCGTGGTGCTCACCGCCGTCGCGCTCGTCGCGAGCCTCCTCCCGGCCCGACGCGCGGCACGGACCGACCCCCTGCTGGCGATCCGCAGCGAGTGAGCCCGGGGCTCACTCGCTGGGCGGCTCGACCTTCACGAGGTCGGGCTTTCGCACACCGGGCTTCCGCATCGCCTGATCGAGGGTGGGCCGCTCCTCCTTCTCGAAGGGCGGAAGCGTCACCGGCCGACCCGTCCCGGCCGACTCGTACAGCGCGCGGATGATCCGGACGTCGGCGAGCCCCTCGCGTCCCGACGGCTCGGGATCGGCCCCGGTACGGATGCACTCGGAGAAGCTCACCAGCTCGGGCGCGAACTGGTCGCGCTTGGGGAAGGCGCGCTCCCGGCTCCGGCCATTGACCGTCACCGTCTGCGTGATCTCGCCGGCGTACTCGTAGGCCGGGTCCATCACGAGATCTCCCCTGGTGCCGACGACCCGGTAGGTCGAGACATCCGCCGCTCCGAAGCTCGCGGCGAACGAGGCGAGGCGGTCGCCGGGAAAGGTGAGCACCGCCGTGACCGATTCCTCCACCGACTCGAACCGGGGATCCGTTCCCGCGGCCGTGAACGCGAAGACGCTCTCCGGCTCCGACTCGAAGAGGTAGCGGGCCGCATTGATGCAGTAGATCCCGATGTCATACAGCACACCTCCGCCCTGGCTCCGCGGGTTGAGCCGGATGTCGCCGTCCCGCACCTGCATCGCGAAGGTCGAGTTGAAGAGCTTCGGCTCGCCGATCCGCCCGGACTGGACCACCTCGACGGCCCGGAGGTTGGCCTCGTCGAAGTGGAGCCGGTAGGCGGTCATCAGCTTCGTCCCGCTGTCAGCCGCCGCGCGGATCATCGCCTCGCAGTCGGCCTCGGTGACGGCCAGCGGCTTCTCGCAGAGGACGTGGATGCCGGCCCGGGCGGCCCGCACGGCGTACTCCCGATGCAGGTGGTTGGGGAGCGCGATGTAGACGGCATCGAACAGCCCGCTCCGGAGTGCCTCGTCGTAGTCGTCGTAGCTGAAGAGATTCTTCACCTTGTACTTCCGGCCGACCTTGACGCGCTTGTCCGCATCATCCGAAATCAGGGCGGTGACGACGGAATTCTCCGTGGCGTGCGCAAAGGCGGGCAGTACCGCGACCTGGGCGATGTGGCCGAGACCGACCACGGCGTAGCGTACCTGTTCGGCAGCGGAAGACCTGGGCATGAGCACCTCGGATGGTGATACGACAGGACCCCACCGCGAATGGATGCGATGGGGTCCTGTCAGTTGGTTGCCGCGCCGTTCAGCGCGTCAGACTACGCGCCGCCCCTGAATGAGCTGCAGGATCGCGATGATGACTGCGACCACGAGCAGCACATGGATGAAGCCGCCCAGCGTGTACGAGGTGACCACACCCAGCAGCCACAGCACCAGCAGGATCACGAAGATCGTCCAGAGCATAGACCCCTCCGACGTAGGGCCCGCGATTGTCCAGCGGCGGGCTGGCGACACTATAGACCGGCCTCGTAACCCCTGCCGTGACAGGGCTCACGACCCCTCCCGCACCGAATTCCATGTCAAAACGGCAGTTTTTTCCGGTATGTGGCTTGCTTCGGCGCCCTGGCAGTGTTCAACCAACGCCAACCAGGAGCGGGCATGGCTTCGAAAATCATCGGCATCGACCTCGGGACGACCAACTCGGTCGTGGCCGTGATGGAGGGTGGGGACCCCGTCGTCATCCCCAATGCGGAAGGCGGCCGGACGACTCCGTCGGTCGTGGCCTTCACCAAGGACGGCGAACGGCTCGTGGGCCAGGTGGCCAAGCGGCAGGCCGTGACCAATCCGCGGCAGACGATCTTCTCCATCAAGCGGTTCATGGGCCGGCGGATGGAGGAAGTGAAGGAAGAGGCGAGCCGGGTGCCCTACAAGATCGACAACGGCGCCAACGGGCTCGCCACCGTGGAGATCCAGGGCAAGAAGTACACGCCGCCCGAGATTTCGGCGATGATCCTCCAGAAGATGAAGCAGACCGCGGAGGACTATCTCGGCACCAAGGTGGACCGGGCCGTGATCACCGTGCCCGCCTACTTCAACGACGCGCAGCGGCAGGCGACGAAGGACGCGGGCAAGATCGCGGGCCTCGAGGTCATGCGGATCATCAACGAGCCGACGGCCGCGGCGCTCGCCTACGGGCTCGACAAGAAGAAGGAAGAGAAGGTCGCGGTCTTCGACCTGGGCGGCGGCACCTACGACATCTCGGTGCTGGAGCTGGCCGAGGGCGTCTTCGAGGTGAAGAGCACCAACGGCGACACCCACCTGGGCGGCGATGACTTCGACCAGCGGGTGATCGACTGGCTGGTGACCGAGTTCAAGCGCGACCAGGGGATCGACCTCTCCAAGGATCCGATGGCGCTCCAGCGGCTCAAGGAAGCCGCCGAGAAGGCCAAGATGGAG
>JAICUF010000217.1 GCA_025935995.1 Gemmatimonadales bacterium | reverse complement strand
TGCGCCGAAATCGAACATCTTGGCGGCGTGACGCAGGAGTGGGTCGCGCCCGAGGCCGACGATCCAGCGCTCGATGCCCTCGAGGACGGGCTGGCGCCGGCGCGCGTCCTCGGGCTCGATGTCGAGCCGGCCGAGGCGATCCTCCGCGGCGCGAAGGGCCGCGTCAACGGCACCCGCGAGCAGGCCGCGAGGGAAGCGCGAATCGCGCTCACGAGCCTCGCCCAGGCTGCCGGCCTGGACCCGCGCGGCGTTCGCGAGCTCATCCCGGACCCGGCGCGGCGGCGCGGCGTGGACGGCGCGATCGCGGAGATCGCGCTGGTGATGGACATGGACACGTTCGAGGAGCAGGCCCTGGCCCTCGTCCGGGCCCACGCTCGCGCCGACGGCCTCGGACCCGTCCGGTGGCTGGTCGCGCTGCGCGACCGCCGATCGAGGGTGCCCGCGCCGCCCGCGGATCCGCGCGCCCACCTGCTGGCCTGGACGGCGCGCGGCGAGCTGGTGCGAGCCGGCGACCAGGTGCGTCGCGCGATCGACGAGGCGCTGCCCTCGATCCCGGACGTCCTTCGGGAGCGCTACGCGGCTGCCGGGCGCGGCGATCTCGAAGCGCGACTGGGCGCGGGCGTGGAGCGCCTGGTCGGCGAGACGGCTCCGGAGGCGAGCGTGCCGCCGGCGAATCGCGCGTGGCGCATCGTCGGCTGGGTCCAGTGGCTGAATCTCGCCCTGCTCGCCTTCTCGCTGGTCTCGCTGATCGGCAGCGCCGCGGGGGTCCTGCCCCTGTGGCAAATCCACCTGCCGTTCTTCGCGGGCGTTCCCGCGGCACCGGTGATGCTGGTGCTCTGCCCGCTCATCGCGCTCGCGCTTGCCCTCGGGCTCGGCATCAATGCGGCGAAGATGGGCCGTACCTGGTCGAGCCGGATCGAGAACGAGGTCCGGCGCGGGATCCGGGTCGTGGTCGAGGCGGAGGCGTTCGCGCCGCTGGCGCCGATCGAATCAGCCCGGGCGAGGCTCGGGGAGGCCTGGCACCGGATCCTGGCCTAGCCGGCCGAGCGGCGCGGCCAGCGGCCCGGAGAAGCCCGGAACTTCCCGGAGCGGCCCGGAGCGGAGGCCGCGGCTCGGAGCGGCCCAGGCAGGGCGGCGCGGCGGAAGCGCGGCTCGGAGCGGCCCAGGCAGCGCGGCGCGCGGCGGATGCGCGGCGCGGCGGATGCGCGCCGCGAGGGTCGCCCGCCTACCAGCGGATCGTGACTGGCGAACCCGTCCGCGCGTAGACGTCGTGGTAGAGGTCGAGGAGCTTCTCCTGCGGCTCGCCCTGGTAGCACTGGCACCAGTCGATGAGCTTCACCCGGATGCCATCGACGTAGACGATGCGACCGCGCCAGCCCGAGCCGAGAGCCGCGCGAAGCTTCGGCCCCGCGGCGGCGTAGGCGTCGAAGCCCCCGTCATCCGCGTAGCCGCTGGTGCACGGCGAGGAGCCGGCGTAGCAGTAGTACGAGGCGTACCCGCGGAGCGTGTGGGTGGTCTTCGGGGCTGGTGGGGGCACCGTCACCACGACCGGCTTCGGTGCCGCGATCGACGGCCGCGCCCGCGGCGCCACGGAAGCCTCCACGGATGGCTCCGAGAGCACGTCTGTTTCGGTCAGTCGATCCGCGGAC
>JAICUF010000212.1 GCA_025935995.1 Gemmatimonadales bacterium | reverse complement strand
GCCGTGCGCGAGCGCGTCGGCGTGCATCTCCAGCGCGTCCACGCCGTACTCGAGCACGTACTCGGCCGACACGACCTCAGAGGGCAGCTTGCCCGGCTTGCGCGCCGGCACGAAGCCGGCGCCGAGCTCGCGGGCGATGGCCGCGCCGAGGATGAACCCGCGCGCCTCCGGTGCCACGACCAGGTCGACGTCCCGCGGCCGGGCCCAGGCGGCCAGCGCGGACACCGACGCGTCGAGCGCCGCCGGGTCGAGGAGCAGCGGGGTGATGTCGCGGAACATGATCCCGGGCTTCGGGAAGTCCGGGATGTCGCGGATCCGCGCGCGCAGCTGGTCCGCGACCGAGGTCACTTGGCGATCCGCCGCAGGTCGTGGACCAGCAGCAGGTGCTTGAGGTGCGACGCCACCGCGGCGAGGTTCTCGAGCGTCTCGATCGCCTCCTTGCGCCGCTCAGGGTTGCGTGAGCGCAGCGACGGCGCGAGGATCTGCTGCAGCAGCTGCGACTCCCGCTCCGCCGACGTGCGGAAGACGCGCAGGTTGCGCCCCGCCACGCCGTAACGGGCCAGCTCGGCCACCGCGCGGATGATCTCGCGCTCGGTCTCGTCGTAGTAGCGCGTCCCGCCGCGCAGCTCGCCGCGCACGATCCCGTAGTCCTCGAGCTCCTGCACCAGGCGCGCCTCGGCGCCCGTCTCCTCGACCACGTCGTCGAGCGAGTACAGCGCGCCCCGGTCGCGCAGCGAGAACGTCAGCCGCCGCAGCGCCGCGCCCGGGCGCCCGTCCGGCGCCGCGGGGGCGCCGCCCGCTCCGGCCGGGCTCGGCGGCACCTCCTCGGGCTCCACCGAGCGCCCCGCGGCCAGCTCCTGGCGGATCACCCGCAGCGGCAGGAACTCGTCGCGCTGCAGGCGCAGGATCGTCCGCAGCCGCGACACGTCGCCCGCCGAGTAGAGCCGGTAGCCGCCCGGCGTGCGCCGCGGCGTCAGCAGCTTCTGGTCCTCGAGGTACCGGATCTTCGAGATCGAGATGTCCGGGAACTCCTGCTTGAGCGCCTTGCAGACCGCGCCGATGGTCAGCGACTTGGCCTGCCGGGGCGGCTCCGCGGGCGACGGCGGGGTCGCCACCCCCTCCCCGCTGACGGCGTCGTCGGACACTGCGGTCACCGCGCGAGGTAGGTGAGCTTGTACTTGCCGACCTGCAGCTCGTCGCCGTCCTCGAGCTTGTGCGAGTCGATCCGCCGGCGGTTGACGTAGGTGCCGTTCAGCGACCCGGAGTCGTCGAGGTACCAGGCGCCGGAGCGCCGGACCAGCACCGCGTGGTCGCGCGACACGGTCACGTCGTCGAGGAAGATCTCGGCGTCCGGCGAGCGGCCGATGGTCAGCCGCTCCCCCTCCAGCGGGAAGGACTGCCCCACACGCCCGCCGCCCGCGCGGATCACCAGCGCGCCGGTGGTCGCCGCGACGTCGCCCACGTCGACCGGGCGCAGCTCGCCGGTCTGCTCGTCGATCACATACGTCGCCGTCGTCACGTCGTCCTTGGCGTCCTCGCGCGCGGCGACGTAGGCGCCGCAGCGCTGGCAGTAGTTCGCCCCCTCCGTGACGACGAACCCGCACTCGGGGCAGTGACGGGCCAAGTGGCCGGACCCCCGAACGCGCTAGAGGTCTTCGCCGCCGCCCGTGGCGCGACCGGCCAGGATGTCGGTCAAGCGCTGGACGTCGGCACCGGAAATGACTTCCTCGCCACCCTCGTGCTTCTTGCGGAGGCGG
>JAICUF010000032.1 GCA_025935995.1 Gemmatimonadales bacterium | reverse complement strand
GCCGCGAGGGCCGCGATGAGAATGAGGTTGAACCGGTCGGTCATCGGCGCCTGTAAGGTAGGCCGCGGTCCCGGCCCCAACCAGTGCCGCTGGCGGCGGCGGCCGGCGCCGTCCAGATTAGCGCATGCCCCTCCTCGACTCCAAGCAGCAGCGGGCCTCGTTCGTCATCCTGATCCTGGGCGTCGCGCTCGCGATCGCCCTCTGGCCGTTCAGCACCGGTCTCCTCGGCGCCCCCGTCCTCTACATCGTCTTCGCGCCGCTGCACCGGCGCCTCGCGGCGCGCATGCCGCGCGGACTCGCGGCCGGCATCGTCATCGTCCTGGCGATCCTGGTGATCGTGCTGCCCGTCGCGTCGGCCGCCGGGCTCATCGCGAACGAGGCCCAGGACATCGCGGGTGGCGTCATCCGGAGCTCGCTGGTGGACCGCCTCCGCGAGCTCAAGGTCGGTCCCTACGACCTCGGCGCGCAGATCGAGGCGCTGGGCTCGCGCGCGATGGCGTGGGTCGGGGCCGGTGCGCTCAGTCTCATCGGGACGCTCGCGCGGCTGGGCATCCAGCTCACGGTCGCGTTCTTCGGGCTCTACTACCTCCTCTGCGACTCGGGCCGCGTGTGGCGCAACACGCGCCCCTTCATCCCGTTCTCCGCCGAGAACAGCGAGCTGCTCAAGCGCCGGTTCAAGGACGTCACCGTCTCCACTCTGATCGGCACCTTCGCCACGGCGACGGTGCAGGGAGCGTGTGTCGGCCTCGCCTTCTTCGTGGCCGGCCTCCCCAACGCCTTCTTCTGGGGCGTCGTGACGGTGATCGTCGCGATCCTGCCGGTGGTGGGGAGCGGGCTCGTGTGGGCACCGGCGGTGCTGGTGCTGGCGCTCGAGCGACACTACCTCGCGGCGGTGCTGTTCGCGCTGTGGGGACTCGTCGTCATCGGCAACATCGACAATCTGATCCGGCCCTGGGTCTTCCGGCGCTACGCGCAGATCCATCCGTTCGTCACGGTGATCGGCGCCTTTGCGGGGCTCAAGTACTTCGGGCTGCTCGGTCTCCTGGTCGGGCCGCTCGCCATCTCCTACTTCTTCGAGCTGATCCGGATGTACCGCGAGGAGTATCTGGCCGACGAGCCGGTCGAGCCGGAGCCTCCGCCGGCACCGCGGAAGAAGCGCACCTGGCGGCGGCGGAAGGAGAGCTGACTAGCGCGCGGCGCGGGAGCGCCAGAACAGATAGACCGGCACGCCCGCGAGGAGCAGCGCCGTGCCCTTGAGCGCATTCCCCGGATTCGACGCGATCGAGCCCACCACGACGTAGATGCCGGCCGCGATGAAGAGGAGCGGGGTGACCGGATAGCCCGGCGTGAGGAAGGTCGCCGTGTCGCCGCCGGCCTGGCGCCGCGCGCGGGCGCGGTAGATGAAGAGGGTGGACGCCGTGGCCGAGAAGGTGATCCAGTCGGCGAAGACGACGTAGTCGAGCAGCGCGCCGTAGGTGCCGAGGCCGAGGAGCATCACCGCCCAGATGCACTGCACGACGAGCGCGGCGCCGGGGGTGTGGTAGCGCGGATGCAGACGGGCAAGGCGGGGAAAGAAGAGCCCGTCGGCCGCCATCGCCTGGTACACGCGGGGGGAGACCAGGATCACGAGGTTCAGGAACCCGAAGGTCGAGACGACGATCCCGGCGGTGATGAAGGTGCGGCCGGCGGGTCCGAGGAGCCGGCCCATCGCGTCGGCGGCCGGGGCCTCGCTCGCCGCGAGGCCGGCCGCGCCGAGCGTCGCGAGGTAGGTGTAGTTGGCGAGGAGGTAGACGACGACGACGCCGATCACGCCGATCACCAGCGCGCGCGGCAGGTTCCGCTCCGGCTCGATGATCTCCTCGGCGATGTAGTTGGTCTGCTGCCAGCCGCCGTACGAGAAGAGCACCGGCACGAGCGCTGCCGCCAGCGCGAGGACGGGGTTGGCGGGCGCGGTCACGGGCGCCGCGGCGCGTGGCGCGGCCGGCAGCCAGTGCGCGAGCGCCGCGAGCCCGGCGCCGATCACGACCGCCAGCGCCGCCAGCTTGAGCACGGTGAAGATGTTCTGGGTGACCGCGCCCGGCTTCACGCCCAGGTAGTTCACCACGGTCAGCGCGACGATCGCGATGCCCGCCAGCAGATTGGGCGAGACGGCGAGCCCGGTGAGCGCGATGAAGTAGTTGGCGAAGGTGACGGCCACGGCCGCGATCGCGCCGGTCGCGACCATGAGGAGCAGGGCCCAGGCGTAGAGAAAGGCGGGGAGGGTTCCGTAGGCATCGCGGATGTACACGTATCCGCCGCCAGCGCGCGGAAACCGCGCCCCCAGCTCGCCGTAGACGAAGGCGCCGATCAGCGCGATCCCCCCGCCCAGCACCCAGGTGCCGAGGGTCAGCCCCGGCGTGTGGACCCGCTGGGCCACCACCTGCGGGTTCCGGAAGATCCCCGAGCCGATGATCCCGCCGATGACCATCATCACGCCGGAGAAGAGTCCGACGCGGCGGACGTAGCCGGCCGTCCCGCTGGTTGGTGAAGGCATCAACCAAGCTACGCCGCGCCCGTCAGGGCCGCCATTATCTTGGCGCATGCCCGAGGCCGCCCCCCGCTCCCGCGTGATCGCCGCCTTCGCGGCGGTGTACCTGATCTGGGGCTCGACCTACCTCGCCATCCGTGTCGCCATCGAGACGATTCCGCCGTTCGTGATGGCGGGCGTCCGCTTCATCATCGCCGGGACGCTGCTCTTCGCGTGGGCCCGCGCGCGCGGCGCGCCCGCTCCCGGGCGGCGGCACTGGGCCGCCGCGACCTTCATCGGCGTGCTGCTGCTGACGCTCGGGAACGGCGCCGTCGTGTGGAGCGAGCAGCGGGTGGCGTCGGGGCTCACGGCGCTCCTGGTCGCGATGGTGCCGGTCTGGACGGTGCTGGTCGAATGGGTCGGCGGCACGCGGGAGCGGCCTGGCCTGGGCACGGTCGCCGGCCTTCTGATCGGGCTTGGCGGCGTGGCGCTGCTCGTGGCGCCGGGCCAGCTGGCGGGCGGGAGCCGCGTGGATCCGCTGATCGCGCTCGTCCTCACCGGCGGGTCGATCTCCTGGTCGATCGGCTCGGTCTATTCCCATCGGGCGGGGCTTCCCCGCTCACCGCAGCTCGCGACGGCGATGGAGATGCTGGCCGGCGGCGCGGGGCTCCTCGTCGCGGGGCTCCTGAGCGGCGAGCTGGCCGCCTTCCACCCCGCCGCCGTCACCGGCCGGTCGGCGCTGGCGGTCCTCTATCTGATCGTCTTCGGCTCGCTCATCGGCTTCAGCGCCTTCGTCTGGCTGCTTCGGGTCTCGACGCCGGCCCGGGTGTCCACCTATGCCTACGTGAACCCCGCGGTCGCGGTGCTGGTCGGCTGGGCCTTTGCGCGCGAGGAGCTCACGGCCCGTACGCTGCTCGCCGCGGCGATCATCGTGGCGGGAGTGGTCCTCATCACCTCGACCGGGCGCTCCACCGAACACTAGGCCCGAAAAAAGAGCGCCGCGCACGGTCCCGAAGGACCGGCGCGGCGCCTTTACTGCGTCAGGCCCGCCCTAGTTGAGGCGGTCGAGCTCGGTGCGGCGGTTCATCGCGCGGCCCGCCACCGTCTTGTTGGTGGCCACCGGACGATCCCACGCGTAGCCCTTGGCCTCGAGGCGGTCGGCCGAGACGCCATGGTCCACCAGGTACTGCTTGACCGACTCCGCGCGCGCCTGCGAGAGGCGCTCGTTGAGGGCCCGCGACCCGGTGTTGTCGGTGTGTCCGCCCACCTCGACCCGCACGTCCGGATTGGCGACCAGCGACTGGGCCACCTCGTCGAGGATGAAGCGCGAGCTCTGGGTGAGCGTCGCCGAGTTGGTGGCGAAGTTCACGCCGGCCAGGATGAGCTTGGCGTTCGGCGTGGCCATGAGGACGCGCAGGCTGTCACGCATCCGGGCCGCGGCCAGCGAGTCGCGGAGCGAGGCACGAAGCGCCGCGCCACGCGCCGAGCGGAGGCTGTCCTCGAGCGCCGAGATGCGATCGGCGTTGGCCTTGGCCGCCGCCTCGGCGCTGTCCTTCGCCGCCTGGGCCGCCTTGGCCTGGGCTTCCTGCGCCATGCGGAGCGAATCGGCCCGCGCCGCCGCGGCCACCGAGTCGGCGTGCATCTTCATCCGCATCGAATCCGCCTGCGCCGCCATCCGGATGGAGTCGGCGTTGACGGCCGCGACCATCGGGCAGCCCGAGCTGTTGACCTGGGTGCCCTTCGGGGTGCCGGGGCACTGATCGGCGGTGTCGTTCACGCCGTCGCCGTCAGCGTCGGCGTTGCCCGACTTGTAGCCCTCACCGCGGTTGCCGAACAGGAAGGCGAGACCCGCCTGCAGGCCGTAGTGGTAGTCCTTCTCGACCTGCGGGAAGGTCAGCAGCGAATCGGGGCTCGAGAAGTAGTCGAAGGTGCCGTCGATCCGGATGGAAACGGTGCTGCCCAGGCCGAAGCGGAATCCCACCAGGCCGCTGGGGCCGGTCTCATGCCCCATGTCGTTGTTGGTGCCGCCCGCGCGGATCTGGTACTTGTTGTAGGTGTACCCGCCGCCGAAGATGAAGGCCGCGTGGTCGCTCAGCGGGAAGTCGTAGTGGAGCGAGCCGTTGAAGCGCATGACCCGGACGTCTTCATTGGTCGTCTCCGGGCGGAGCCGGGTCGGCGTATACGCGGCGTTGGCCTCGAGCTCCACGTGCCGGAGCAGGTAGAAGCCGAGACGCGCTCCCCCGCCCACGCGATTGGCCAGGGCGTAGCTTTCGCCGAACCAGTTCTTGCGGGCGTACAGTCCGAATTCGAGCGTTCCCTGCCGCTGTGCGTGGGCCGCCGGAACCCACAGCCCCGCAGAGAGCAGGCAAGGCAGAACGAGAGCGCGAAGCTTCATCATACGACTCCACGGAAGGGGTGGGACAAGTCCCGGCGGCCGGGGGCCGGCGGTTCAGTAAGCATCAGCGACCCAGAGTATGGCACCTACCCCGCGTTCCGACGGTGAGTAATCTCACACTGAAACAACTGGGCGCAAGTCCCGGGGTGGGCTAAGTTAGTCCTACCCCATCCATTACCGAGTATCCGTGATCCATTTTTCGCGTCTCGTGCCGGCCGTCGTCGCGGCCGCGATCCTGGCGGACGGCCCGCCGGCGCTCCGGGTCCTGCGGATCGGCCCCTCCGGCGATGCGGCACCGACGAGCGCGATCACCGTCACCTTCGATCGTCCGGTGGCCGGCTCGCTCGACCGGACGGTGGACCCGCGCGGGATCCTCACGATCGAGCCGAAGGTGGCCGGCGCCGCCGAGTGGCGGGACCCGGTAACGCTTCGCTTCCGGCCCGCGGCGCCGCTCACTTCGGGGTCGTCATACACCGTCACCGTCGGGACCGGCTTCAGCGCCATGGACGGCGCGCGCCTTCCGCGTCCCTACCGCTTCACGCTCCACGTCCGGGGGCCGCGGGTGCTGGCGGGCGCGCCCGTGAACGGCCGGCGCGGCGGCGGCCAGTTTCTCCCGCCCAATGCGGTCTTCGAGCTCGTGGTGGATGCGCCGGTCGATTCGGCCGACCTCGCGTCGGTCTACGTCGAGTTCGGGCGCACCTGCGCCGCACCCGGGGTGGTGCGGCTTGCCAGGGGCTCGGAACGGCCCATCGGCCGCGACGATCGCTACGAATTCAGGGAGGCCGGAGGCTGGGACCGCGACCGCTCGGCGGACTCGCTGCGGCGGGTCGTGCGCCTCGTGCCGGTCCGCCCGCTGCCGCGAGGCTGCACGGGCGAGCTGGTCTATCCATCGGCGTTCGATGCACGGGGCCGCGCCACGCTGGTGCGCTGGGCGCTCGCCACGTACGGGGATTTCCGGCTGAAGAAGGCGGACTGCGGCTGGAACAAGGCCTGTCCGACCGGACCCATCATCGTACGCTTCTCGACGCCGGTCAAGGGAGCCGAGGTCGCACGGCGGGTCCGGCTCTACCCCAGGGCGCCGTTCTCGGTGGACGACACCACCGATGTCCGCGCCGACTGGGCGCTCACGACGAACCTTCGGCCGCGTACCGCCTATGCCGTCGTCGTGGACACCGCGCTCCGCGACGTCTTCGGCCAGCGGTTCACCGGCAACACGGCGGCGGCCACCCGCACCACCGGCTACAGTCCCGGCATCACCTATCTCTTCGGCCGTGCCACGGTCGAGCGCCGGGGCCTCCGGACGCTGGCGGTCACCTACGTCAACGTGGACACGCTCGACGTGACCGTGGCGCCGGTCCCCGACTCGCTCCTGCCCACCTTCCTCGCGCGCGACTGGGGGTGGGAGGACCACTGGAAGGGGCTCGCCGGCGGCGCGTCCACCCGGCGCATCGCGGTCACCGGGCCGCAGGACGTGCCGCGGGTCTATGGCGTCGCGCTCCCCGCCCCCGACGCGCAACGCCCCGGCGCGCCGACGCTCATGGCCGTCCGCGTCACCAGCGCGCGCCTCGACTCCGCGCTCCGCCGGAATCCCCCCATCGCCCTGGTGCAGGTCACCGACCTGGGCGTGCACGCGAAGATTGGTGCGGAGGAGGGCGCGGTATGGGTGACGGGTGCGAGCGACGGCCGCCCCCGCGCCGGCGCCGCCGTCGAGCTGCATGACGCCACCGGGCGTCTCGTCGCCAGCGCGCGCACCGACGCGAGCGGCGTCGCCCGCCTGAGCGAGTACCGCCGCGCGCCGGCGCGGCCCGACACCACGGACGAGGCCGACACGGGCGACGAGTTCGACGGCTGGGTCTCCGTCACCGTCGGCGACGACCGCGCCCTCCTCGGCATCCGGCAGTACGATCCGGACCTGAGCCCGTGGCAGTTCAACGTGAGCCCCGCGTGGGGCGCGGAGCGGCTCCCGGCGGCCGGCGCCGTCTTCACCGAGCGCGGCATCTACCGCCCCGGCGAGCCGGTGTATGCCAAGGCGATCGTCCGCCGCGGCATGCTGGGCCGCCTCAGCGCCGCGCCGGCCACCGATTCGATCCGCTGGCGCTTCGCCGACCGCGACGGCGAGGGCTCGCTCCGCGACACCGTCGTCGCGCTCTCCGCCTTCGGCACGGCCGATCAGCGGCTGGTCATTCCCGCCGACGCGAAGATCGGCAGCTACCGCGTCGCGGCGGACCTGCGCCGCGGCGGCCGCTGGATCGAGCTCGCCGCCGCGAGCTACCAGGTGGCGGAGTACCGGCCGCCCGAGTTCCTGGTGGACGTGACCACGCCCGACAGCGCGCGCATCGGCGGCGACTCGCTCACCGCCGCGGTGGAGGCCCGCTACCTCTTCGGCTCGCCGATGGGCCGTGCGGCGCTCACCTGGTCGGTGCGCCGGACACCGCTCTCGCCGTGGGAGCTCGAGATCCCGGGCACCGACGGATTCAGCGTCGGCGAGACCGGCCGCTGGTGGGAGGAGCTCGCGAGCGACCGCGAGGGCCCGCGCGTCGTGGCGAGCGGGACCGACACGCTCGATGCCGGCGGCCGCCGGACCCTCCGCCTTCCGGTGGGCGAGGCGGAGCAGGGACGCGGCGCACGAGTCACCGTCGAGGCAACCGTCGCCGACGTCAACCGCCAGCGGGTCACCGCCTCGGCGTCCCTGCTGCTGCACCCCGCGTCCTTCTACGTCGGCGCGCGCGTCGAAGGGAAGGAGTGGTTCTGGCGCGCGGGCACTCCGGTCACGGTCACCGCGATCGCGGTGCGGCCGGGCGGGGAGCGGGTGAGCGGCGTCCGGGTGAGCGGCGTGATCGAGCGGCGGGAGTGGCATCAGGTGCGCCGCGAGCGCGAGGGCTACGGCGAGCTGGTCGGCGAGTGGGTGACCGACACCGTTGCCCGCTGTGCGGTCACCACCGCGGCGGATCCCGCGCCCTGCCGGTTCACGCCGGCGGAGGGCGGGGCATACACCGTCCGCCTCACCGCCCGGGACGAACGCGGCCGTCCGGCCGTCACCAGCTTCTACCGCTGGGCCGCGGGCGCGGGCTGGGTGCCGTGGAGCGACGAGAGCCGTTTCCGGATGGACGTGATCCCCGATCGCACGCGCTACACCGTGGGCGACACCGCAACCGTGATGTTCGCCTCCCCCTTCACCGGAGCCGAGGCGTGGGTGACGGTGGAGCGGGAAGGATTGCTGGAGCAGCGCCGGCTCACCCTCACGAGCGGGAGCACGACGCTCCGCTTTCCGGTCACCGAGGCGTGGTCGCCCAACGTGTACGTGTCGATCGTGGTCGCGCGCGGGCGGAGCGCGCCGCCCGGGCCGCTCGACGATCCCGGCCGCCCCACCATCCGCGTCGGCTACGCCGAGCTCCGTGTCCTGCCGCGGGAGAAGAAGCTCGCGGTCGAGGTCGCACCGGCGCGGAAGGAATACCGCCCGGGCGACAGCGCGCGCGTGGAGCTTCGCGTCCGCGACGGCGCCGGTGCGGGGCAGCGCGCCGAGGTGACGCTCTGGGCGGTGGACGAAGGGGTGCTCGCGCTCACCGGCTATGCCACGCCCGATCCGGTCGACCTCATCTACCGCCCGCGCGGGCTCGGTCTCCGGCTCGCGAGCACGCTCGCGTCGGTGGCCCCGCAGGTGCCCGAGGGGGAAAAGGGCGGGCGGCATCCCGGTGGCGGCGGCGGCGCCGGCGCGAGCGACATCCTGCGTTCCCGGTTCCAGTCGACCGCCTTCTTCCTCGGCTCCGTCGTCACCGACGCGGCGGGCCGGGCCACCGCGACGGCGAAGCTGCCCGACAACGTCACGACCTTCCGCGTGATGGCGGTGGCCGTCACCGCCGGTGACCGCTACGGGAGCGGCGCGTCGCCGATGCTCGTCACGCGCCCCATCCTCGCGCGGCCGGCGCTCCCGCGCTTCGTCCGCCCCGGCGACCGGTTCTCCGCCGGGGTCGTGGTGAATCAGCGGAGCGGCGGGACGCCGGACGTCGCCGTGCGGGCGGAGGTGCAGGGCGCCGAGCTCACGGGGCCGGCGCGGCAGCGCGCGCGGCTCGAGGCGGGACGCGGGCGCGAGGTGCGCTTCGACCTCGCCGTGCCCGCGCGATCGCGCGCCGACAGCGCGTCCTTCCGCTTCGACGTGGCGGGCGCCGGCGACCGGGACGCGGTGCGCCTCGCCGTGCCGGTCCGCCCGGCCTTCCACACGCGCAGCTATACCGTGGCCGGCACGCTGTCCGACAGCGGGTCCGCCGTCTTCCATCTGCCGGCGGACATCGACCCCGACCGCTCGCGCCTCACGCTCAGCCTGGGCACGTCGCCGCTCGTGTTCATCCGCGGCGCCTACGAGCGGCTTCGCATCTATCCGTACTACTGCACCGAGCAGGTGGCGAGCGCCGCGCGGCCCATCATCGCGCTCTACCGGAGCCGCACCGCGTTCGCGGGAGATTCGGGCGCGGTCGCCCGCTTCCGCCCGGAAATCGAGCGCGCCGTCGAGATGATCTCGCGCCGGCAGCGCACCGACGGCGGGATCGGCTTCTGGAGCCCGACCGACTGGACCAGCCCGTGGCTCAGCGCGTACGCGGGCCTCACGCTGATGGACGCGAGGGCCGCGGGCATCCCCGTGAGCGACTCGGTGCTGGCGCGGCTCGATCGCTATCTCCGGGCGTCGCTCGCGCGCGCCGACGCCGCCGTAGGCCCGGTGTCGGCCTGGTACACCACCGATACCCTCCGCCTCGGCGATCGCGTGGCGGTGCTCGACTACCTGGCGCGCGGCGGCCGCCGGGATCGGGCGGTCGAGAACGACCTGGTGCGGCGGGCCCCGCAGCTCGCGTGGGAGGATCGCGTGCGTCTCGCCGGGATCCTGGCCCGCTGGAGCGACACCGCGGGCGCGCGGCGCCTGCTCGAGCCCGCATGGGCGTCGGTCAGGGTCGAGGGCCGCACGGCGGTGCTGCCGCCGGCCAGCGCGCGCGAGTTCTATTTCGAATCGTCGATGCGCCCCGCCGCCTACCTGCTCGAGGCGACGCTGGCGGTGGCGCCCGACCATCCGCTCATCGGGCCGCTGGTCGAGCTCCTGATCCAGCAGGGACGCACCGGCTCGTGGATCTGGAACACGCAGGACTACGGGACCGCGGTGCACGCGCTGGCGGAGTTCGCCGCGCGGCATGCCGGCGCGGAGGGACGGGGCGTGCGCGTGACCGGCGGAGGGCGGGTGCTCGTCGAGCACGCGGCGGGACCGGGCGCGGTCGGCGACTCGAGCGTGGCGCTCACCAATCTCCTCCAGACCGAACGGGAGGGGCGGGCGCTCCGCGTGCGACTCGATGCGCTTCGGCCCGGTCCGCTGGTCTACTATTACCTCACGGTCACCGAAGTGCCGCGCGCGCAGCCGGTCCGTCCCGACGATGCGGGGCTCGCGGTCGAGCGGTGGTATGAGGACTATCAGACGGGCAAGCCGATCATCAGCGCCGCCGCCGGCGCGCTCGTCCGGGTCCGGCTCCGCGTGACGGTCACCGCGGAGCGCCACTTCGTCGTTCTGGACGACGCGCTCCCCGCGGGACTCGAGGCGGTGGATCTCAGCCTTCGGACCGTGGGACTGCCGGGACCGGGTGCGGCCGACAGCGCATCATCGGAGACGGAGCCGGGCGGGCGCTGGTGGGTGTTCGGGAGCTGGGACGCGGGCTGGTGGTCGCCCTTCGACCACCGCGAGCTGCGCGATGACCGTGTCGTCTACTCGGCCACGATGCTCTGGCCGGGCGCCTACTCGGTGAGCTACGTCGCGCGCGCGACGACACCAGGCATCTTCGTGCGGCCGCCGGCGCATGCGGAGGAGATGTACAACCCTGCGGTGTACGGCCGGACGGACGGCGGCGTCTTCACCGTCGTGGCGCCGGAGCGATGAGCCCGCGCCGCCGACTCGCGCTCGCCGCGATGCTGCCCGCCGCGGGCCTGGCCGCGCTCGCTGGGTGGATTCTCGCTCCATTGCCGTCCGGGCTGGTGCGCTTCGATGCGCCGCCGGGTGTGCGGCTCGAGGACCGCACCGGCATCGAGCTGCGCTCGACCCGGGCGGCGGACGGCTCGCTCCGCCGCTGGCTGCCGCTGGCCGAGATCGATCCCGACCTGATCGCGGCCTTCGTCGCGACGGAGGACCGCCGATTCTACGAGCATCACGGTGTAGACCTGCCGGCGGTCGTGCGGGCGGTCCGCAGCAACCTGGCCGCAGGCCGTGTCCGCTCCGGCGCGTCCACCATTCCGATGCAGGTGGCGCGCATGCTGCGCCCCATCCCGCGCACGCCGCTCGGCAAGCTGCGCCAGGCGTTGTGGGCGCTGCGCCTCGAGCGCCACCTGCCGCGCGGGATGATTCTGGAGCAGTACCTCAACCGCGTGCCGCTGGGGCAGGGCACCGTCGGCGTGGAGGCCGCGGCCGCGCTCTATTTCGGTGCGTCGGCTCGCGACGTGAGCCTGGGCCAGGCGGCGATGCTCGCGGGCCTCGCCCACGCGCCGTCGAGCGACAATCCGCTCGTCTCGGCGCGGCGCGCCCGGGCCCGCCGGGCCTACGCGCTCACGCGTCTCGTGCGCGACGGCTACGCCCCACCCGCCGCCGCCGAACGCGCGCGCGCCGAGCCGCTCATGGAGCCCGCGCGCGACCGGCCGTTCCTCGCGCCGCATTTCACGACCCGCGTCCTCTCCTGGCTCGCCACAGATCCGGCTGCGGCGTCCGCCGGCACGTGGCGCACCTCGCTCGACCTCGGCCTGCAGTCGGCGCTGGAGGCGGAAGTGCGGCAGACCGTCGCGACGCTGGGGAATGCGGGCGTCCGGCAGGCCGCCGCCGTCGTGCTCGACAACCGGACCGGTCAGGTGCTCGCCTGGGTCGGCTCGCCCGACTTCGCGGCCGACACCGCGGGGCAGGTCGACATGGTCGTCTCGCCCCGGCAGCCGGGCTCCGCGCTCAAGCCCTTCGTGTACGGGCTCGCCTTCGATCACGGCTACACGCCGGCGTCGGTCCTCGCCGACATCGCGCACGTGTACCAGACGGCGGGCGGACCGTACAGCCCGCGGAACTACGATCGCCGCTACCACGGCCCCGTGCGCGCGCGCGAGGCGCTCGCCAGCTCCTTCAATCTTCCGGCGGTCGAGCTGACCGACGCGCTCACGCCGGCGGCCGTGCTCGCCACGCTTCGTCGCGCCGGCTTCGCCTCGCTCACGCGGAGCGCCGAGCATTACGGGCTCGGCCTCGCGCTGGGCAACGGGGACGTGACGCTGCTGGAGCTCGCCAACGCGTACCGCGCGCTCGCGAGCGGGGGACGATGGCGCCCCTCGCACTGGCGCGCGGGTGCCTCGGGCGGCGAACCGGGCCAGCCAGTCATGACGCCCGCGGCGGCGGCGCTCGTGCTCGATGTGCTCGCCGATCCCGTCGCGCGCATCCCGGGGTTCGGACTCGACACGCCGTTCGACTTCCCCTTTCCCGTCGCGGCGAAGACGGGGACCAGCCGTCACTTCACCGACAACTGGGCGGTGGCCGTCACGGGCGGCTTCACGGTCGCGGTGTGGGTGGGGAACTTCGACGGCCGGCCGATGGACGGCGTGAGCGGCGTGAGCGGCGCGGGACCCCTGCTGCATCAGGCGGTGCTGGCGGCAGCCGCGCGCGTGGCGCCCGGCGTGCTCCCTTCGCCCGCATCGGCCGGCGCAGAGCCGGTCGTAATCTGCCGGCTGTCGGGTCTGCTGGCGGGCCCCGAGTGCCCGCACGCCACGGAATGGTTCATGCCCGGCACCGCGCCCGTTCGCGTCTGCGACTGGCATCGCGGCGGTCAGGTCACGCTTCCCGTACGGTACGCCGAATGGGCGGAGCAGGTCGACGCGCCGGCCGACCTCGCGCCCCGGCGAGCCGTGAGCGACAGCGTGTCGGCCGACGGGGTCCTGCAGATCATCTCGCCGCGCGACGGCGATCGCTACCGCGTGCCTCCGGGCGTCGAGCCGCGCTATGCGACGCTGGCCCTCCGCGCGGCCGGTGGCGACCCCGACGTGCCGGTCCGCTGGTCGGTGGACGGCCGCCGAGTGACGCGCCCGCGGTGGGGGCTCACTCCGGGAGCGCACGTCGTGCGCGCGGAGCGCGGCGCCGAGCGCCGCGAGGCGAGGATCGAGGTGGCGCCATGACCCCGCCGGCACCGGTGCCGGTGCATCGGTACGTCCCGCCCACCGGCGGCGAGCGCCGCACGCTGCTCCTCCTCCACGGCACCGGCGGCAACGAGGATGACCTCATTCCCCTCGGCGGGATGCTGCTGCCGGGCGCGGGGCTTCTGAGCCCGAGAGGCACCGTGCTCGAGCACGGGGTGCCGCGCTTCTTCCGCCGACTGGCGGAGGGCGTGTTCGACGAGGCCGACCTGCGCGCGCGGACGGCGCAGCTGGCGGACTTCGTTGACTGGGCGGCAGACCGCTACCGCTTCGACGCCGACCGGCTCATCGCGGCCGGCTTCTCCAACGGCGCCAACATCGCCGCAAGCCTCCTGCTCCTCTCGCCGGCCGCGCTGGCGGGCGCGATCCTCTTCCGCGCCATGGTGCCGCTCGTGCCCGGGCAGGCGGCCGCGCTGCAGGGCGTGCCGGTCTTCATCGGGGCCGGCCGCACCGACCCGCTGGTGCCCTCGGCGGAGGCGGAGCGGCTCGCCGGGATGCTGCGCGCCGCGGGCGCCCGGGTTACGCTCAACTGGGAAGGCGGCGGCCACCAGCTCACGCCGGGCGACGTGACCGCCGCTCGCGCGTGGCTCACCCAAGAGGCGCGATGAACGGACGCGGTGTAAGACGGTGGGCGCTCGTGGCGCTCGCTTTCGTCGGACTCGGACTCGTGATCCCGTGGGCCGCGTGGTACCTGGTACCGGCGAAGCCGATCGCGGCGCTGATCGTGGACAAGACCGTCCCCGAGGACTCGCGGCGGGAGCATACCGGCCTCATGTGGGCGCTCAACCACCTGCGCTACACGCGGACCGACGGCGAGCCCTTCGATTACGCGCGCGACTACGCCGGCTTCATCCCGCTGCCCCGCGGGCACTACGGCGTCCGCCCGCTTCCCGCGACGGCGCGCGGCTATGATCTCATCTATCTCGCCGACACCTACGGCGTCTACATCGACGACTTCGAGCGCCTCAACGTGCAGGGAACGCACTCGCCGAAGATCTACGGGGGAATGTCGCCGGCGGAGGTGCAGGCCGTGCGCGAAGGCGTCGAGTCGGGCGCGACCCTCGTGGGCGAATTCAACAGCTTCGCGAGCCCGACTACCGGTCCCGCGCGCGAGGGGCTCGAGGACCTGTTCGGCGTCACCTGGTCCGGCTGGGCCGGCCGGCGCTTCGACGATCTCACGCCGAACGTCGAGGTGCCGGTGTGGGCGGTGAGCGACTACCGGAAGCAGTACGGGCGCGACTGGGCGTTCACCGGGCCGGGGGTGCTGTTCGTGCACGAGAGCGGGCGGCTCGTGGTGCTGGCCGAGCCGGAGGATCTGGCACGCGACGGCGTGTCGCTCGACTTCGAGCCGGGCCGGGCAGCGGCGTATCACGCCCGCGACGGCGTGCCCTACCACTACTGGTTCGACATCGTGACGCCCCGGCGGGGTACGGCGGTGGAGGCGCGGTATCAGCTCGCCCTCACGGATCACGGCCGCCTTCTCCTGGCCCGGGCGCGGATCCCGCTCACCTTTCCGGCGGTCCTCCGGCGCGCCGGTCCCAGGGCCCCGGTCTATTACTTCGCCGGCGACTTCGCCGACAACCGCTTCGTGCCGACCTGGACCCGCTACCGCTGGGCGGCGGCGACGGCGCGCTGGATGCCGATGACGCTGCAGAGCATCAACAATCTGTTCTACTGGCGGGTCTACTTCCCGCTCATCCAGGCGGTGCTCTCGGGTGTGCATCACGACTCGACCGCCGCGTCGCCGGCTCCGATGTGATCCGGTTCGGGATTTCTTCTCTGTCGCGGTTCGCCGCCGCGGCGCATGGTAGACTCGGCGCGTCATCGCGAGCTCGTGCTCGCGGCCGACGACTGGCGCCGCCTCGACAGCCTTGAGTGTTGCCGGCCTGGCGCCAGTGGGCCGGCCCCGCCGCTGAGGGACTAATGTGATGCTGACTGTCGCCCTCGAGCAGGAGCGCCTCATCGTGGCGGAGCGCCTCCTGCGGGAAATCGAACGCCGCCACGGTCTCCCCCCGTCCCAGCACACTGACCTGCAACCTGCCGTCGTTGACCGCTTCCTGGCAGCGTATCTTCCGGAGTCCAGAGAAGGCGAGCCCGCGCCCTCCGCGCTGGAATACGCCTTCACGACCACACTCGCCGATGCCCTCGACCTGCTTGGCAGGGTCATCGAGGAATCGCCGGACGGGTCGGGTTCGGCGCTGTACGTTCATGACCTCGACACCGGCACCACGTCCACTGGGGAGCTGACGTAGACCCATCGCCGCCGGACGGTCCGGCTGCGTGGCTCACGGCCCTCCCCGCTCACCCGGGAGGGCCGTTTTGCTTCCGCTGCTGCTGCTGCTCCAGGCGTCCTCGCCGCCGCCGTCGTCGTCGTCCGCGGCCCCGCTCGCCGTCCGCTTCGCCGCGATGACGGCGGTGACGGGGCACGAGCAGCGCATGGTGGATACGCTGCTCACGCTGGTTCCCGGCGCCGCGCGCGATCGCGCCGGCAACGCCGTCCTCCGGCTCGGGAGCGGGCAGCCCGTGCGCCTCGCCGCCTGCCCGCTCGACGAGCCCGGCTACGTGGTGGGCGGCATCCGGGACGACGGCTGGCTCACCCTGCACCGCGTGCCCGGCCGGGTGCCGCCGATGGTGGACCAGCAGCTCGAAGGCCAGCGCGTGACGATCTGGGCCCGACGTGGTGGCGTGCCCGCCGTCGTCGCCGTGCGCTCGACCCACCTCACGCGCGGCCGCACCGCCGCCGAGGCGCCCTTCACCGCCGACGCCGCGTACGTGGATCTCGGCGCGGCCACCGCGGCGGAGGCTCGCGCGGCGGGAGTCGCGCTCCTCGACGTGGTGGCGCTCGCCAAGCGCCCCCATCGCTACGGCGATTCGCTCCTGGCGGCGCCGGTCGCGGGGCGGCGCGCGGCCTGTGCCGCGCTCGTGGACGCGGCGCAGCACGCACGCCCCGCGGCGGGGACGACGGTGATCGCGTTCGTGGTGGAACAGAATCTCTCGGGCCGCGGGATCCTGACGGCGATGCACCAGCTGGGTCCGTTCACCGAGACGCTGCTCGTGGACGCCGACACCGCCGCCCTTCGCTCGACGCCCGCGGGACTCGGCGCCGTGCGGCGCGAGACGATCGCGGCGCGGTACCGCGGAACGCCGGTCGAGACCGTCGCCCTGCCCGACGTGGCGGCACTCGCGGGGCGGCTCGGCCGCTGGATCGGAGGTGGCCAGTGAGGGGTGCATCGGTGGCGCTGCTCGGGATCCTCGTCGCGCTCGCCGCGCCGACGCAGGCGGCGCGGGGGCAGGCCGCGGCCGGCGCCCGCATCACGACGGCGGAGGCGGAGCGCGTGCTCGCGCCCCTGGTGGAGAGCTACGGTCCGTCGGGCATGGAAGGACCGGTGCGGGCCGCGGTCCAGCGGCTCCTCCCCGCGTGGGCGCACACGGAAACCGACACGGCCGGCAATCTCTGGCTCCGGGTCGGCAGCGGCGAGCCCGAGGTGGTGTTCGTCGCCCACATGGACGAGATCGGCTACCGCGTGACCGCCATCCGCGACGACGGCACGCTCGAGATCCGCGCGTTGGGGGGATTCTTCCCGTCGCTGTTCGAGGGACGGCCCGCGCTGGTCCACACCGGCCCTGCGATGGTGCCCGGCGTGTTCATGCCGCGCGATTCCCTCGGGGATCAGCCGAGGCGTACACCGCCGGCGTTCCGGGTCGATCTCGGCGTGGGCTCGCGCGCGGCGGCCGAATCGCTCGGCGTGAAGGTCGGGAGCACGGTGACGATGCCGAAGGAGTACGTGCGGCTCGCCGGCACGCGCGCGACGGGCCGCTCGTTCGACGACCGGGTCGGCTCCGCCGCGCTCCTGCTCGCGGTGCGCCACCTCGATCGCGCGAAGCTGCAGCACGCGGTCGTGTTCATCTGGAGCGTGCGTGAGGAGGTCGGTCTCGAGGGCGCCGATGCCGCCGCCCACGCGCTGGGCCTCACGGCCGCGCGCGTGCACGCGGTGGACACCTTCGTGTCGGCCGACTCGCCCCTCGAGCTGCCCAACTTTGCCGTGGCACCGCTGGGCGCGGGCGCGGTCGCGCGGGCGGTGGACAACAGCGCCGTGACGCCGCCCGCGCTCCTCGACTCGCTCGTGAGGGTGGCGCGTCTCCGCGGCGTGCCGCTCCAGGTCGGGACCACCAACGGCGGCAACGACGGCTCGGTGTTCGCGCCGTGGGGCGTGCCCGACGTGGCGATCGGCTGGCCGCTCCGCTACTCGCATTCGCCGGCCGAAGTGGTCGATCTGCGCGACGTGGCGGCACTCGGGTCGCTGGTGCAGGCGGTGGCAGAAGGCTGGTGACGCGCGGGTGAACGAGCTCCCGCGGTTCGCCCTCCTGCTCCTCGTCTTCGGATTGCTGCTCGGCACGAGCGTCGTGCTGAGCCGCGCCTCCGAGCGGTTCGGCCTGCCGATCGCGCTCATCTTCCTCGTGATGGGGATGCTGGCCGGCGTCGATGGCCCCGGCGGCATCGAGTTCGGCGACTTTCACCTCGCGTTCCGGCTCGGCACGGCGTCGCTGGTCCTCATCCTGTTCGACGGGGGCCTCAACACGTCGCTCGCGGCCGTCCGCCGCGCGGCGCTGCCCGCCGGGATTCTCGCCACGGTGGGCGTCGCCGGCACCGCACTGCTGGTCGCGCTCGGCGCCCGGCTCCTCCTCAACTTCGTCTGGCCGCTCGCTCTCCTTCTCGGAGCCATCGTCTCGTCCACCGATGCGGCCGCGGTCTTCGCGGCGCTCCGGGGCAGCGGGCTGCATCTCCGGCGGCGGCTGGCCGCCACCATCGAGGTCGAATCCGGCATCAACGACCCGATGGCGATGCTCCTCACCACGATTCTCACCGCCAATCTGCTCACGCCCGGCGAGTTCTCCGCCTGGCGTGCGCCGGTCGAGATCGCGATGCAGCTGGCCATCGGCGTTGCGGCCGGCGTGATCATCGGGCTCACCGGCCGGCGCCTCCTCGGCCGCCTCCGACTCCCGGTCGAAGGGCTGTATCCCGTCCTGACGCTGTCGCTCGCGGCGCTCGCCTTTGCCGTGCCGACGCTGCTGCACGGGAGCGGCTTCCTCGCGGTGTACGTCGCGGGACTGACGCTGGGCAACGGCGACATGCCGTATCGCGCGGGCGTGTTCCGCGTGCACGACGCCCTCGCCTGGCTCAGCCAGATCACGATGTTCCTCCTGCTGGGCCTGCTGGTGAATCCGCGCGATCTGGTGCCGGTCGCGACGATCGGGCTCGTGCTCGCGATGCTCCTCGCCTTCGTGGCGCGGCCGCTGGTGGTGGCCCTCTGTCTCTGGCCGCTCAAGTTCGCGCGCCGCGAGGTGGGCTACATCGGATGGGTGGGGCTGCGGGGGGCGGTGCCGATCATTCTCGCGACGGTGCCGGTGCTGGCGGGGGCGCCGGGCGCGCGCGGCATCTTCAACATCGTGTTCTTCATCGTGGTGGTGAACGCCTTCGTGCCGGGCGCCACGGTGCCGTGGCTCACCCGGCGCCTGCGGCTCGAACGCGCCGGCGGCGGCCCGCTGCCGCCGGTCCTGGCCCTCAACTCACGCGAACCACTCGAGGGGCAGCTCCTCAGCTTTCACGTGGATCCGGCGCTCGCCGTGGCGGGACTGGCCGTGGCCGACGTGGAGCTGCCCGAAGGCGCGGCGGTCATCCTCGTGGTGCGCGGACAGGCGCTGCTGCCACCGGCCGCGGGTCTCATCCTCGAGCCGGGTGATCACGTGTACATCGTCTGCCGGAGCGAGGACCAGCCCCTGGTTCAGCTCCTCTTCGGCCGCCCCGATCAGGACTGAACGGCGCGGCGGTAGCGCTCGGCCGAGCGGCGCACGACGGCCTTCGCGTCGCCGGTGACGTGCGCGTCCCACCAGGCGCCGTAGATCACGTCGAACCGGAACGGCTCGAGCGCCGCGACGATGTGGTCTACCGCGCGCACCGGGAGCGGAATGAGGTTGGGATAGCTCCGCATGAAGCCGACGTGCCCACGGTCCGGAATGACCTGCACGATGTCGCCGCTCAGGAGCGCGCCCTGGCCGTGGGCCCCGCCGGCCCAGTGCAGCACCGTGCCGCCTTCGAAGTGGCCGCCGCAGCGGACCAGCGTGAGCCCGTCGCCCAGGGCATCGGTATCGCCTTCCCAGAAGCGGAGGACGGGATCGGGGCGCATCACGTACTCGCGGTCGGCGGCGTGCAGGTAGACGGGGCAGCCGAAGGCGCGACCCCACTCGACCATGGTGGTGTAGTAGTGCGGATGCGAGATAGCGATCGCCGAGAGCCCGCCGAGGGCCTCGATGATTGCGCGCGTCGCGTCGTCGAGCAGCGCGATGCAATCCCACAGGACGTTGCCGGTGGCCGTCTGAACGAGCAGCGCGCGCTGGCCGATGGCAAAGGCCGGCACGGTGCCGATGCCGAGGAGCCGCGGCTCCAGCTTCTGGAAGGCGTTCCGGTGCGTCGAGCGGAGGGCGTCGAGCGTGGTCCAGCGCTGGTCCTGGCCGGGGACGTATTGCCGTTCGTCCCGGCAGATCGGGCAAGTGGCCGGTGGCTCGGCGGTTCCGCCGAATTGAGTGCCACAGGTGATGCAGATCCATGCGGTGTCGATCATGCGGCTCCCGGCTTAACGCCGGCCAGGGTGGTGCGTCTCTCGTGCGTCACGGCAGCCCAACCCAACCAGGAGGCACCATGCGCAACATTCTGATGGTCGCGGCGGGCGCGCTGCTCATTGCGGTCGCCCCCGTGTCCGGCTCGGCGCAGGCGCCGCGGCCGGTGAAGCGGCACGAGATCCGGCAGGACCGGCGCGAGCTGCGCCAGGATCGGCACGAGGTGCGCGCCGACCGGCGCGAGATCCGCCAGGACCGGGTCGAGGTGCGCCACGATCTGCGCTACGGCCGGAAGGCGGAGGCCCGCCGCGACGCCCGGGACCTGCGGCTCGACCGGCGCGATGCGCGGCTGGACCAGCGGGACCGGCTGCGCGACCGCCGCGAGCTCCGGCGGGACGCGCACCACAAGTAAAATCGCCAATGGCGGCGGAGACGAGGCCCCGGCCCTGAGCCGGGGCCTCGTCGTTTCCCCCGCCCAGCCCGCCCTCCCGATCCCCCTTGCATCCCGCCGCCGCCAATGCATATTTATGCATTATGCAAACTCAGCGCGGCGTGCTCGCCCTCGCCTTCTCCGGCGGCCTCGACACCTCCTACTGCGTGCCCCGCCTCGCCGAGGCGGGCTGGACGGTGCACACCGTGTTCGTCAACACCGGCGGCAGCACGCCCGCCGAGCGCGAGGCCATCCGCGCGCAGGCCCGGGCGGTCGGGGCCGCGCAGCACCACGAGGTGGACGCGCGCGAGCTGGTCTACGCCCGCTTCGTCCGCTACCTCATCCAGGGTAACGTCCTCCGCGGCGAGGTCTATCCGCTGAGCGTAGCGGCCGAGCGCACGCAGCAGGCGCTGTCGGTGATCGAGGTGGCCCGCGCCATCGGCGCCCGTGCCGTGGCGCACGGCTCGACCGGCGCCGGCAACGACCAGATCCGCTTCGACATCGCGCTCCGCGTGCTGGCTCCCGAGCTCGAGATCGTGACGCCGATCCGCGAGGGCAATGTCCGCCGCGAGGAGTCCATCGCCTTTCTCCGTGAGCGCCGCCTTCCGGTGCCTGAGAAGGCCGGCGCCTACTCGATCAACCGCGGCCTCTGGGGCACCACCTGGGGCGGCGGCTGGACCCATGACACCTGGGCCGGCCCGCCGGCCGAGCTCACCGACCCGCCGGCCGGCGCTCCGGCGCCCGCCGAGATCGTCATCGGCTGGGAGCTCGGCCTCCCCGTCTCGCTCGACGGAGCGCCGCTTGCCGGCCCCGCGCTCATCGAGCGCCTGGGCGACCTCGCCGAGTCGTACGGCATCGGCCGCAACATCCACGTGGGCGAGACGGCACTCGGCATCAAGGGGCGCATCGGCTTCGAGGCGGGCGCGGCGCTCCTGCTCATCGCGGCGCACCGCGAGCTCGAGAAGCTGGTCCTCACCAAGTGGCAGGCGTTCTGGAAGGACCAGCTGGGCCGCTTCTACGGCGACCGCCTACACGAGGGCCACTACTTCGATCCCGCCCTCCGCGACATCGAGGCGCTGATCACGAGCTCGCAGCAGCGCGTGAGCGGTGACACCCGCGTGCGCCTGGCCCCCGGCCGGTTCCAGGTGGTGGGCACCCGGAGCCCGCACTCCATGATGGACCCCGCGATCGCCACCTACGGCGAGGAGAACCGCCTCTGGACCGGTGACGAGGCCCGCGACTTCGCGCGCGTCTCCGCGATCCCCTCGCTGCTCGCCGCGCGCGCGGCCGGAGACCGCTGATGGTCGTCACCACCCGCGTCCGGCTCGACCGCGTCGCCTCCTCGACCAGGAACGCGCAGCTCGCCAGCGAGGTGATCGTGGGCGACGAGATCGTGGCGGCCGAGGGCTACGTGCTCGCCGTCCGGATCCTCGACGACAAGTCGTCGTACAACACCGTCGAGGATCTCGCGGGCCGCATGGTGTCGCTCCGCGCGGGCGACGTGCTGGCGGGCACGCTCGGGAGCCGGCGCGCGCTTCGCGGCTACGCCGGCGCCGTCCCGTCCCACATCGCCGTGGGCGACACGATCAACGTCCTCAACCTGGGCGGGATCCTCGGCCGCTGCACCTCGGTGAACCCCGAGATCGGCCCGCCCTTCGCCGCCGAGGTGCTCGGGGCCGTCCTCACCTTTCCCGAGCTCGGCGACCGCGTCGGCCGGCCCGCCCACATCCGCGACCACGCGGTGCCCGCCGCCGACCGGCTCGAGAGCACCGTGCCGGTCGTCTACGTCGCCGGGACCTGCATGAACGCGGGGAAGACCGTCGCGGCCACCGAGCTGGTGCGGGGCCTCGCGCGGGCGGGGCTTCGCGTCGCGGCCTGCAAGCTCACCGGCGTGTCGCTGATGCGCGACGTGCTCTCGATGACCGATGCCGGCGCCGTCACCGCCCTCACCTTCAACGACGTGGGCGTCGCGAGCACGCATCCCGGTGTCACGGTCCGGACCGCCAAGGGCATCATGAACCGCCTCGCCGCCGCCCGTCCCGACGTGATCGGGGCCGAGCTGGGAGACGGGATCCTCGGCGAGTACGGCGTGCAGGACATTCTCCGCGATCCCGAGCTCGCGCGCGCCGGCGCCGCATGGATCATGGCGGCGCCGGACCCCGTCGGCTGCTGGGGCGCCGCCGAGCTGATGCGGAACGAGTTCGGGCTTCCGATCACGGCGATCACCGGCCCGGCCACCGACAACGAGGTCGGCCGGGATTACATCCAGGCCGCGCTCAAGCTGCCGGCGCACAACGCCCGCCGCGACGCCGCCGGTCTCGTCGCCGCCACCCTCGCGGCGCTCTCCGCGCTCGAGGTGCCGGCGTGAGCGGACTTCGCATCGCCGTGGTGGGCGGCGCGGGATATGCCGGCGGCGAGCTGCTCCGGCTCCTCCTCCAGCATCCGGAGGTCGGCGAGTGCGTGGCGACGAGCCGGAGCCAGGCGGGGAAGCCGATCGCGGAAGTGCATCCGACGCTGGCGCCGCTCACGGACGCGCGGTTCTCCGGCGCCACGCCGGCGGAGATCGCGCGCGGGCGCGACGTCGTCTTCCTGGCGCTCGAGCACGGCGAGTCGTCGCGCATGGCGGAGGAGATCTTCGAGGCGGGGCCCGGGATGATCGTGGATCTCGCCGCCGACTTCCGCGTCGCCGCCCCGCGCCTCTACGAGCGCTTCTACGGCGCGCATCCCTCTCCCGATCTCGTCGGGCGCTTCGTGTACGGGCTGGCCGACGTCGCCGGCTCGTCGCTGCGCGGTGCCACCGCCATCGCGGCCCCCGGCTGCTTCGCCACTGCCGCCCAGCTGGTCCTGTATCCGCTGGCCGGCCTGCCGGCGCCCCTCTCGCCCACGCTCTTCGCCATCACGGGCTCGAGCGGAGCCGGCGCGCAGCCGAAGCCGACCACGCACCACCCGGCCCGCGCCCACAACGTCTTCGCCTATTCGGTGCTCGGCCACCGTCACGAGGCGGAGGTGCTGCAGGCCTGGCGCGCGTGGACGCACCGCCCCGACGCCGACGCGCGCCTCGTCGTGCACGCCGGCCCCTTCGTCCGCGGCATCTACCTGACGCTCCACGCCCGCCTGCCGCGGGCGGCGGAGCCGTCCGCCACGCCCGCCGTGTCCGCCGCGTCCGCCGTGGAGCTCTACCGCTCCAGCTACGCGGGCCGCCCGTTCGTCCGCCTGCTCGACCGCCCGCCGGAGCTCACCCACGCGGTCGGCACCAACTACGCGCTCATTCACGCCGCCGCCAGCGATGACGGCCGGGAGCTCCAGGTCTCGGTCGCCATCGACAACCTGATCAAGGGCGCCGGCGGCCAGGCGATCCAGGCGATGAACCTCGCGCTCGGCCTTCCCGAGGAGACCGGGCTCACAGCGGTGGGAGTCTTCCCGTGCTAGAGACGATGGACGCGCTGCTGCCCGTGTACGCCCAGATGCCGGTGCGCCCGGTCTCGGGCCACGGCTCCTGGCTCGTGGACGAGGCCGGCAACGAATGGCTCGACGCCTACGGCGGCCACGCGGTCGCCGCGACGGGCCACAGCCATGCGGCCGTGGTGCGCGCGATCAGCGAGCAGGCGGCGAAGCTGCTCTTCTATTCGACGGTGTTGCCGCATCCGGCGCGCGAAGAGCTGGCTCGCGCCCTCGCCCGGCTCTCGCCGGACCCGCTCGACCGCGTGTTCTTCTGCAACTCGGGCGCGGAGGCGAACGAGAACGCCCTGCACCTCGCGCGGAAGACCACCGGTCGGCAGGGCATGGTCTCGCTGGCCGGCGGCTGGCACGGCCGAACCGTCGCGACGCTCGCCGTCACCGACGGCGCGAAATACGAGGAGGGCGCCCGGCGGGCGGGCATGCCGCTCTCGCGGAAGGTGGCGTTCAACGACATCG
>JAICUF010000016.1 GCA_025935995.1 Gemmatimonadales bacterium | reverse complement strand
GGCGTTGAAGGTGTGGAAGAACTCCTCCTGCGTCATCTCCTTGCCTTCCAGGAAATGCACGTCGTCCACCAGGAAGAGGTCCACGTCGCTCCGGTAGCGGCGCCGGAACTCGGGCATCGTGCGCCCGTGGATGCTCTCGATGACCTCGTTGATGAACTGCTCGGCACCCACGTACAGGATGCGGGTGCCGGGGTTGTTCTGGCAGACCGCGTGGGCGATCGCCTGCATGAGGTGGGTCTTGCCGAGCCCGGTGGCCCCGTAGATGAAGAGGGGGTTGTAGGTCTTGCCGGGCGTTTCCGCCGCGGCGTGGGCAGCGGCGGCGGCCAGCTCGTTCGACTTCCCGATGACGAAGGTATCGAAGGTGTAGCGCTCGTTGAGCGGCTGGGTGCTCGGATTGGCCGGCGCCGGCGCGGCGGGCACGCTGGGCGCCACGAAGAAGTCCATCTGCGGACGCTTCTGGCGATCCTCCTGCACGCGGAAGACCACCGCCGTCTCTCCGCCCAGGACCGGAGCGGCCAGGCGCGAGAGGAGGGCGGCGTGCTTCGATTCGTTCCACTCGACGGCGAACTGGTCGGGCGCGCCGACGATCAGCCGGCCCTCGTCGAGGGCGATCGCCTCGGTGGGCTCGAGCCAGGTCCGGATCGTATGATCTGGAAGTTCGCGATGCGCCTCATCCAGGATGCGCTTCCATGCTTCTTTGGCGGACAGCTGCATCTACACTCTGAAAACCGGTAGGAGGTGATCCAAGGGCAGACGATGTTACGGGCGCGCTGTGGAAAAGTCAAATGGCGAAAAATGGACACCGGATGCGTGCGTCATGCGCGCCTCGCGGGCGCTCCGCTTGACCCGTTGCGGACCCCCGGCTACGTTTCCGGGCTTACTTCAGGAGCTCTGACCGATGAAGCCGTCCTATCGTCCGCGCAACAAGCGCCGGATCGCCAAGCATGGATTCCGCGCGCGGATGGCGACGCGCTGGGGCCGCGCCGTCCTGTCCCGCCGCCGCAAGAAGGGCCGCCGGCAGCTCGTCGTGTCGCTGCCCTCGAAGCACGGGGGATCCTGACGCCAGCGGAACGCCTCACGCGGGCCAACCGGCTCGCGCGGGCGTCCGATATCCGCCGCTGCCTGAACACGGGCCGGCGCCGCCGGACCGAGCATCTCGACATGATCTGGGCCGACAATACAACGGGCCATCCGCGCATGGGACTGATCGTTCCCAGGTTTCAGTCCAGCGCGGTGGCCCGCAATCGTTTGCGGCGGCGGCTCAGGGAGATCTGGCGCCGCGAGGTGCGGCCCGCGCAGCCGGCGTGGGATCTGGTGATCCGCGCGCGGCGCGAGGCGTATGCGGCGCCGTTCGACGCGCTCCGCGCGCAGCTCGTCGGCTGGCGTGACGCGACGCTGGCGCCGCGGTGACGCGATGCTGCCGATCGGCCGCCTGCCGCGGCGTCTTCTGGCCCTTCCGATCCGCGGGTACCAGCGCTTCATCTCGCCGGCCTTTCCGCCCAGCTGCCGCTTCACGCCCAGCTGCTCGCACTACGCGCTCGAGGCGATCGCGCGCTACGGCGCGGTTCGCGGCTCGTGGCTCGCGGCGCGGCGACTGGTGCGGTGCCACCCGTTCAATCCCGGCGGCGTGGACCCCGTCCCCTGATGCCCTGATCTAGAGAGACCATGGAACGTCGTACCCTGTGGGCGATCCTGCTCATGATGGCGATCGCGATCGCGCCGGCCTTCTTCATCAAGCGAAACGCGAAGCCGGCCGTGACGCGCGTCGAGCGAAGCCCCGTGGTGGGCGACACCGTCGCGCGGGACAGCGTGGCGTCGAGGCCGAGCGCCGGGGCGGATCCGGTCGCTCCGACGGCGGCGGCGCAGCCAGCGGGAGCGGCGCCGGCGGCGGCCGATACGGCGAGCCCGCCGACGCTCGTCACCGTCACGTCCGATCTCGCGACGTGGACGGTGAGCAGCCACGGCGCCCGGATCGTGTCCGCCCGGCTCAACCGCTACCGGTCGCTCGCGCCGGGGGACGACCACAAGCCGGTCGAGCTGATCCGGCGGGGCAGCGCGCTCCTCGACCTCGTGCTCGTCACCGCGGGCGACACCGTCCGCCTCGGCGACTGGGATTTCACGCCGTCGGCCACGTCGCTCACGGTGGCGGGCGCTGCCACGCCTCTGACGCTCACCGCGGCGCACGGCGGCTACCAGGTCGAGCTCACCTACAGCTTCCTGCCCGACTATCAGGTCTCCGTCTCGGGCCGCGTCAGCGGCCTGGGCCCCAACGGCGGGCTGCTGCTGGTGGGGGTCGGCAACGGCCTCGAGAATGCCGAGGCGGATTCGGCGCAGAACGTCCACGCCTTCGCGTTCGTGGTGAAGGACACCGAGGCGCACCGGCACGATTTCTCGAGCCTCAAGGCCGGCGTGCCGACCGTGGTGAGCGGGCCGTTCGAGTGGGTGGCGGTCAAGTCGAAGTACTTCGTGGCCAGTCTCTTCGCCTTCGATTCCAGCTCGACGACCGGCCGGATCAGCGGCGTCACGGCGCTGGCGCCGGCCAACGCGCCCAAGCGCACCTCGCTGGCCGAGGTCCGCGCGAGCCTTCCGGTGACGTCGGCCGGCACGTTCCGGTACCTGCTCTACGCCGGGCCGATGGAGCATCCGCGGCTCGCGGCGATCGGCCACGAGTTCGACGACGTGAACCCCTACGGCTGGCCCGGCTTCCGCACCGCGATCCGGTTCTTCGCCGTACCGGTCCGCTGGCTCCTCGTGGCGATGCACGAGCGGCTGGGGCTGGCGTACGGCGTCGCGCTCATCTTCTTCGGCATTCTGGTCCGCGTGCTGCTCTGGCCGCTCAACCAGAAGGCGATGCGCTCCAACATGGAGCTCCAGGCGATCCAGCCGCTGGTGAAGGAGGCGCAGGAGCGCTACAAGGACGATCCGAAGAAGCAGCAGGAGGAGATGTTCCGCCTCTACCGCGAGCATCACGTCAATCCCATGGGCGGCTGCTGGC
The DNA here is from genome assembly GCA_025935995.1 of Gemmatimonadales bacterium. Lineage (GTDB taxonomy): Bacteria > Gemmatimonadota > Gemmatimonadetes > Gemmatimonadales > GWC2-71-9 > JAICUF01. The sequence continues at coordinate 33,393 of JAICUF010000016.1, read as the reverse complement.
CGATGCTGCTGCCGATGCCGGTCCTGCTGGCGCTCTTCTTCGTCTTTCAGTACAGCATCGAGCTGCGCGGCGCCTCGTTCCTCTGGCTCCCCGATCTCGCGAGCAAGGATCCGTTCTACATCCTGCCCATCATCATGGGCCTCTCGATGTACGTGCTGAGCAAGGTGGGGCAGAAGGGGATGGAGACGAATGCGCAGATGAAGATGACGACGTACATCATGCCGATCTTCATGACCGTCATCTTCATCAACTTCGCCTCGGGGCTCAACCTGTACTACGCCGTGAGCAACATCGCGAGCATTCCGCAGCAGTGGTTCCTGGCCAGGGAGCGGCTCCGTCGCATGCCGCCGCCCAAGGCGCGTCCCCAGCCGAAGCCGGCCCGGCCGGCCTGACGCCGGCGCGGTGCTCGCCGACCCGATCGTCGCGCTCGCGACACCGCCCGGCCGTTCCGCGCTCGCGGTCGTCCGGGTGAGCGGTGAGGGGGCCTTTGCGGTGGCGCGCCGCGTCATTGCCGGCTTCCGTCCCGATCCACCCCGCAGGGCCACCCTCGCCACCTTCCGCGCGGCCGACGGCACATCCATCGACCGCGGGCTCTACACCGTCTTTCCCGCGCCGGCGAGCTATACGGGCGACGACCTCGTGGAGCTGTCGTGCCACGGCGGCCTCGCCGTGCCGGCCCGGCTGGTGGCCGCGCTCGAGGCGGCGGGCGCCCGCGCCGCGGCCCCGGGCGAATTCACCCGCCGAGCCGTGCTCAACGGCAAGCTCGATCTGCTCCAGGCCGAGGCGGTGGGCGATCTGATCGACGCGACGGCGCCGGCGCAGGCGAGGGCCGCGCTGGCACAGCTCGAAGGTGGCCTCTCCCGCCGGCTGGCCCAGCTGCGATCGGCGCTCATCGATCTGCAGGCGCTGCTCGGCTACGAGATCGATTTTCCCGGCGAGGACGATGGCCCCGTCCCGCTCGAGCGCATTGCCGCGGAAACGGGATCGGTGCGCGAGCGGATCGAGCATCTCCTGGCGACCGCGCCCGCGGGCGAACGGCTCCGCGAAGGCGCCCTCGTCGTGCTGGCCGGCCGGCCCAACGCGGGGAAGTCGTCGCTCTTCAACGCACTGCTGGGCAGCGAGCGCGCGCTGGTGACGGAGGTCGCCGGCACGACGCGCGATGCGATCGAGGCGCCGACCGACGTGATGGGGTGGCCCGTGCGCCTGGTCGACACCGCCGGACTCTGGGATTCGGCGGATCCGATCGACCGCCTCGGCGTCGGCGTGAGTCGGCGCTGGCTGGCGGCCGCGGATCTGGTACTGCTCTGCGTCGAGGGCCATCGGCCGGTCGGGGAGGACGAAGCGGACGTGCTCCGCGGCAGAGCGGGTCTCGTGGCTCGCACCAAGTCCGACCTGCACGGCGCGGGTGCCGACGCCGTCTCCGCGGAGACCGGTGCGGGCCTCGACACGCTGCGCACGCGAATCGCGGCCGAGCTGTTCGGCAGCCGCGCCGCGCTCGCCGACCTCGAGCCGGGGATCAGCCGGGAGCGGCATCGGACCGCGCTCGCGCGTGCGCGCGACGCGCTGGAAGCGGCCGTGCCGCATCTGGCGCCCGGCGGCGAGGCGGTGCTCGCCGCGCACCATGTGCGGGAAGCGGCATCCGCGCTCGACGAGATGGTCGGGACGATCGACGTGGACGAGGTGCTCGGCCGCGTCTTCGCCTCGTTCTGCGTGGGGAAGTGAGCCGCTAGCGGATCCGGTCCCGCGGGCAGGTCAGGCGGGGATGGGCGGGGTCGGACCAGTCGAGCAGGTCCCACGGCACGCGCACCGGCTGACGGCGCCGCCCGAGGGCGCGCAGCAGCGGCACCGCCAGGCGCTCGCCCAGCGCGTGTGGTCCCAGATGGAACTCCTTCACGAGACAGACCAGATCCACGCGGTCGGCCTCGATCTCCTCGATGCGCCCTACGGGCCGGCCCTCGCTGTCACGCACGAGGCAGCCCAGCAGCAGCTCGAGGTGCACCTCGCGGGTACTCACAGCCTGCCGCCGGGGATGTGCGCCACCACATGGATGCGGAGCCAGTCCTCCACCACGTTGACCCGGGTCTCCTCCGCGTCCACATCCACCGCGATCTCCAGCGTAATCCCGCGAACGAGCGTCCACGGAATGCGGTACGACTGGGTGCGATCACCGCCCCATCGCCGCGCGAGCCGGGCGGCCCAGCGGCCGACGTGCCGCCCCAGCCGCCTCGCGAGCGTGAGCGAGCCGACCTCGATGCAGACCACGCGCGGCGGGGCGTCGCCCTCCTGCAGCATGACGAGGCCGTCGGCCTTGCCCATGCGGACGCCGTGGCGGTCGGTCAGCTGCTTGTCGAGCACGTCGAGCACGAGGAGCATCAGCCGCCTCCCTTGACGAGGAGCGGGAAGGACACGATCGCGAGGACGAATGCGAGCGCGGTGATCAGGGCGACGACAGTGTTGCTGAACCAGCCGTTGCCGTAGTCGCGCACGTAGCGGCGGTCGTTCATGAGAATGAGGAGCGGGGCGACGATGACGGGGAGCGACGCCGCGCTCAGGACCATCGAGATGTTCGTGAGCTTGAGGATGTCGACGCCGGCGGCCGCGGGGATCGCCGCCAGGGGAATGAGGACGGTGTAGCTCAGACTGAACCGCGCATCCACGGCCGGCGGGAGGTTCTCGCTCCAGCGCCAGCCGAGACCCTGGGCCAGCATGTAGGCGGCGGTGAGGGCGATCTCCTGTGCCGCGCCGAAGCAGGCGATCCCGAGCGAGGCGACGAAGAGCACGAAACCCACCCGCCCGAACGCGCCGGTGAGCAGCAGCGGCAGCTGCATGAAGCTGTCCACCTGGATGTCGAGCGGGTGGAAGACGATCGCGGCCACGATGAGTGCGCCGATCGCCACGATCCCGCCGAAACCCATGCCGAGCCCCGCGGTGATGCGATTGATGGTGAGATGGCTCACGTCCCATTTGTCCTCCACCGCGCCGGCGGAGTAGAACGCGAAGAGATAGGGACTGATGGAGGCGCCGAGGATGCTCACCGCGAGGAACCAGTAGCGGGCGGGGTCGTGCGCGGGCGGCCGGGGCAGGGCGCCGCGGACGACGTCGGCCATCGGCGGATGGAGGTGGATCGCGCCGACCACGAAGGCCAGGGTGACGAGCCCGAGGACCGACACGCCCTTCTCGATCAGTCCGAACGTCCCCTTCCAGAGCAGGATCCACGCGAGGAAGCCCACCGGCAGCGCCCACCAGCGGTAGCTCACGCCGCTCGCGAGCTCGAGTGCGATCGCGACACCGCCGAGCTCGGTGGCCATCACCAGAAACATCACGAGCTCCATGATGATGAGCGAGACGACGAAGAAGCGGATCCCGAAGCGCTCGCGGAGGGCGTCGGGAATGGTGTGCTTGCTGATCGCCGACAGGCGGCCGGCCATCTCGACGAGAAAGGCAAGACAGACGGCCCCGACGATCACCGCCCAGATGAGATCGAAGCGGAACTCCGAGCCCGCCTGCGCGGCCGTCGCGAGGGAGCCGGCCTCGAGAAAGCCGCCGATCCCCGTCACGATGCCAAGCGCGACCTCGAGCATCCGCTTCATGGGAGGGTGTCGATCTCGATGGCGGTGAGCGCGCGGCCATGATCCGCCAGCGCGCCGCGAAGCGACTGCACGGTGGAGCGGTCGCGGCGACGGACGGCGCTGTCGAGCGCCGCGGCAGTCACGCGAAGGATGCCGAGCTCATGCAGGACCGGATCACGGGTCGGCCGGGGAAGTGCCGACCAGACGGGAGCGGCGCTGTCCTTCGCGAAGCTCGCGGCCATCCGGGCAAGAGCGTCCGATGCATAGATGCCGGGGGCCGCTCCGCTGTCCCACGCGTCCGCCACGAGGCCGGCGGAGGTGGCGGTGGAGGCAGCGCGGTCGCGCGCCTTTGCCGCCTTCTGCGGGGTGGGACCGCCGCACGCAGCCAGTGCGAGCGCGCCGGCGGCCAGGCGGGTGAGCGTCCGGCGGCGCACGTCAGCGGAGCGTATAGAGATAGCCGGCGATATCACGCGCGTCGCGCGCGCTCACGCCGAGATTGGGCATCGCCGTCAGGCTGTCGACCGCCTGCGGATCGCGGATCCAGCGGATCATGTTGTCGGGCTGATTCGGCAGCACACCGGCGATGAAGCTTCGGCTGCCGATTCCCTTGAGCGGCGGTCCGACGCGCGCATCGGTGCCGCGCACCCCCGGAATCGAGTGGCAGGCGTTGCAGCCATAGGCGGGAATGATCTCCCGGCCGCGCGCGGCGTTGCCGTCCACCAGCTCGCGGCGGGAGATCTCGTCGGCTTCGCGGTCGCAGCCCGCGAGCGCGAGCACGAGGAACGCCGCCGCCAGCGAGACGGGCACGACGACCGGCCGCGGCACCCGGCGATCGGCCTCGCGGAGCCAGGCGAGCATGAGCGCGAGGGCCGCCACGAGGTAGGCAAGGCAGGCGGGTACCCACATGATGAGGCCCGCAAGCTGCTGGTCCTCGAGCGGTGAAAGCCCCCATGCGGCCGTGGATGCATACGCCGGGTAGAGCGGCCGCGATGACAGCGCGAGCAGGGCGCCGAGCGCGGTGGAGTGGACGGCGGTCGTGAAGAGGTAGAGGACCGACGCGCCGTAGCGTCGGCGCGCGCTGTGCAGCAGCGCCCACCAGAAGAGGAGCGCGGTGCCAAGAAAGGTCGCGTGCTGGAGCGCGTGAAGTGGCGCACTCGCCAGCGCGGCATCATAGAGGCGCGGCGCGTGCCAGCCCCAGATGGCCACGGCATACGCGAGCCACGCGACGGAGGGCCGTGATGCCACCCGCCACGCACCGGCCGGCCATCCGGAAGAGAAGGCCCGGGCCACCCCCCGGCGCCACGCCGCGGGGATGCTCCAGAGAAAGGGAACGAGCGGCCGGCCGAGCACGATGAGCGGGGCGGCGACCGCCATCAGGAGCTCGTGCTGGACCATGTGCGCCGAAAAGAGCGTCTCGCTCATCTCGTGCAGCGGCGAGAGCAGCGCCAGGGCGAGCACCAGCCATCCCGCGGCGAAGGCCGCGACCTCGCGTACGCGAACTCCGTGCGCGGTACCGGCCCGTTTCCAGAGCGCCTTCGTCCCACGCGCATAGAGCACGGCCGCGAGCGCGAGCGGGACCGTGATGGCGGGTTCAGCACTCCACGCGTGCGCGAGCTGGGCGGGGATGACCGCGTCGCTCACTGGCAGGGTGCCAGGATGAGGGTCGCGAGCCACTGCGCGATCACCACCAGGCTGAATACGGCGGAGGCGAACACGCCGACCCACGCGGTGAATCGGGTGCGTGCCGCGACGCTGCCGCCGTCGCCCGGGTGCTCGACGCCCACCGACCGCCACTCACGCCACGCCACGACGCCCGCGCCCAGCACCACGAGCAGCGTCACGAGCCGCACGATGTGCACGCCCGTGAGATCCTGGCTGCCGTGCCTGCACGCGGTGTCCACGATTCCATACGCCACCTGCATGCCCGCCAGTGTCGCGATGGGCGGGACCAGGACGCCCGTCATCTGCGCCGCGATGTGCCGGGCGTCGGGAATGCTGGTGTCGCTGTCGGCGTCGAGTGGCATCGCGTCTCCTACAGCCGGGGCGAAATGAAGACGAGGAGATACAGCACGAGCCACGCACCGGTCATGAAGTACCAGTAGAGGCAGCTGTCGTCCACATCGGCGAAGTGCTTGGGCTCGACGGGGCCCAGGAAGAGCAGGGCCGCCATGGCCCCGCTCTCGAAGAACTGCGCGATCAGCAGCGTCGCGTGCGCGAAGACGATCGCCCATGCCGTCGAGCCGTAGGCGTTGGAGTCCCAGCGCGTGTTCAGGGCGTGCAGCTCGAACCAGCGCAGGACGCAGAAGGCGAGCGCGAAGACGGTCGAGAGCACCATCCCGCGCCGGACGCCGGCGAGATCGAATCGGCGGGCGGCGCGCGAGGTCCAGACCATGACCGGGACGCTCGCGGCCATGAGGAGGATCTGGACCGTCGCCGCGGTGAGCGACGGCAGCGGCGTTTCGCGCGGTGGCCACACCTGGAAGTTGCGCTGCACGTACAGGTACGCCACCGCACAGACAATCAGCGTCGTGCCCTCCGCGGCCATGAAACCGACGGTGCCCCACCAGGTCAGGGCACGGTGGCCGAAGGTGGTGGAGGGCAGGGCGGACACGTCGATAGATCCCGCCTCGCCGGCGACGCGGACGGACTCGCGCGCGCTCACGTGACGCCCTCGGGAATGACAGGGTCGCCCGGTTTCGGCTTGGACCAGCCCCAGGCGACCAGAGGTCCGATGACGAGGACCCCGCCGACCACGGCGGCCCACGGCGTGAAGATGAGCGCAATGAAGGTGACGCCGGTCGCGAGCGCGGCCAGAAGCGGCCAGATCGTCGGATCGGGGGTGCGGTGCCGGTGATCGGGACGAGCGTCGAGCAGCGTCGTGATCAGCAGCTCGCGCTCATCGGTGCGGAGCCCGGTGACGACCGGCGGCTCGATGGGCCGGCTCCAGAGTGGATACCGGCCCTCGACGACCGGAAGGTGTGCAAAATTGTAGGACGGCGGCGGCGAGCTCGTGGCCCACTCGAGGGTGGAGCTCGAGCCCCACGGGTCGGCACCGGCGAGCTCGCCGTTCGCGAGGCTGCGCGCGACGTTCACGAGGAAGATGACGACGCTGACGAAGATGGTGACGGCGCCGATGGTCGCGACCAGGTTCAGGTCGCCCCAGCCGGTGCCGGCGAGATAGGTGTAGACGCGCCGCGGCATGCCGTGGAGGCCGAGGAGGTGCATCGGGAAGAAGGCGACGTTCACGCCGATGAAGAAGAGCGCGAAGTTCCACTTCCCGAGCCGTTCGCTCAGCATGCGGCCGGTGACCTTGGGGAACCAGTAGTAGAACGCGGCGAAGAGGGGGAAGACGCCGCCGCCCAGGAGGACGTAGTGCAGGTGCGCCACGATGAAGAAGGTGTCGTGCACCTGCAGGTCGAAGGGGACCGAGGCGATCATCACCCCCGAGAGCCCGCCGATGATGAAGACCGCGAAGAAGCCCAGGATGAAGAGGAATGGCGTCGCGAAGCGCGGGCGGCCGCCCCAGATCGTGGCGATCCAGCAGAAGAACTGCACGCCGGTCGGTATCGCGATCATCGCGCTCGCCGCGGTGAAGAAGCTTTCACCCATCTGCGGAATGTTGGTGGCGAACATGTGGTGCACCCACAGACCGAAGCCCAGGAAGCCCGTCGCCACCAGCGAGAGGACCATGGCCGGGTAGCCGAAGATCTCGCGCCGCGTGAAGGTCGCGATGATCGTCGAGACGAAGCCGAGGGCCGGGATGAAGATGATGTAGACCTCGGGATGGCCGAAGAACCAGAACAGGTGCTGCCAGAGGAGCGCGTCGCCCCCCTCGGCCTGATTGAAGAAATGGGTGCCGATGAGCCGGTCCATGGCGAGGAACTGGCTGTCCACCGCCACCCACGGCATGGCGAAGAGGATCATGAACGCCATGACCAGCGCGGACCAGACGAAGAGCGGCATCCGGTTGAGCGACATGCCGGGCGCCCGCTGCTTGAAGATGGTGGCGATGAGCTCGATCGCGGCGATGATGCCGGCGATCTCGGTGAAGGTGATGGTCTGCGCCCAGACGTCCACCCGCTTGCCGACGCCGTAAGCAGGGCCGGAGAGCGGGGTGTAGGCGAACCAGCCCGCGTCGGGGCCGACGTTGAGGAAGAATGACGTATAGAGGAAGAGCCCGCCGAGCAGATAGACGTAGTACCCGTACGCATTGAGCCGCGGGAACGCCAAGTCGCGCGAGCCGATCATGAGCGGCACGAGATAGAGGCTCATCGCGGTCATGACCGGCACCGCGAAGAGGAACATCATGGTGGTGCCGTGCATCGTGAACAGCTGATTGTAGAGATCAGGGCCGATGAGCCCGTTCTCCGGCCGCGCGAGCTGGGCCCGGATCATCGCCGCCTCGACGCCGCCGAGCAGGAAGAACACGAAGGCCGTGATCACGTAGCGCTTGCCGAGCGACTTGTGGTCGGTGCTCATGAGCCAGCCGCGGAGGCCGGGGCCGTCGTTCCAGACGCGCTCGAGCTGGTCGTGCAGCTCGCGTACTCCGGGCCGGGCCGCGGCCGGTACGGACTCGGGGTCGGCGGTGATCGGCGCGGTCACTTGAGTGTTCCCAGGTAGGCGAGGAGGGCCTGGAGGTCGGCCGGGGTCAGGCTGTTGGGCGGCATGTGTGCCCCGGGCTTGATGCCCTGGGCGTCCAGGATCCACCCCGCGAGGTTGCCACGCGTGTTGGGGAGGCTCCCCGCCGCGATGTAGCGGCGACTCGCGAGGTGCGTGAGATCGGGCCCGATCGTGGCCCCCGCCGGCGTGCCGTGGATCGCGTGACACATCACGCAGGTCGAGCTGAGAAAGACCTCCTGGCCGCGCGATGTCACGGAGTCGGTCGGCGTCTTCGCCGTATCCGCCTGACCGGCGTACCAGCGGGCGAACTCGGCCGGCCGGTCCGCCACCACGAGGAACGCCATCTTCGCGTGCTGGTAGCCGCAGAACTCGGCGCACTGGCCGTGGTAGACGCCGGGCGAATCGGCCTGGATCCAGAGGCTGCTTTCCTTGCCCGGGATGAGATCGCGCTTCCCGTTGAGGTCCGGAGCCCAGAAGCTGTGGATCACGTCCTGGGAATTGAGGCGAATGAGCACCGGGCGGCCGACGGGGATGTGGATCTCGTTCGCCGTGCTGACGCGCCGGTTCGGGATCGAATCGTAGTAGTTGACCTCCCACCACCACTGATGTCCCGTCACTTCGATGCGGACGGCGGCGTCCCGCCGCGCGGTGAGGGCGCGGCCGGTGGAGAAGTCGAAGACGAGGAAGACGAAGAGAACCAGCGCCGTCGCGCCGACCGCCGTCGAGACCACGCGCGTCATCCGGCGCTCCCCCGGGGCGCCCTCGGCGGTCGGCGCGACGCCCGCCGGGCGGCGGTGGAAGGTGCCCCAGGCGAGCGCGCCGAGCACCAGCACGAAGACGACGACCGACGTCCACAGCATGAACTCCCAGAGCGCGTGCACGCTCGCGGCCTCGGGGCCCGCGGGCCTGAGCGCGGACTGGAGCCAGTCACGCATCAGGGGTGGTCCGCGGCCGACGGCGTGAAGGCGTGCTTCGGCCGGAGCGCCTCGGTGCGCTGCGGCTCGGGCCCCGCGACCATGTGGTCATCGCGCGCCGGAGCGATGTCCTTGGGAAGCAGGCCGCTCAGCGAGCGGACGTAGGCCACGATCTGCCAGACTTGGTAGTTGGGGATCTTGCCGCGGAAGGTCGGCATTCCGTTGGGGCGGCCCTCGACGATCGTCGAGAAGATGTTCTCGGGATCGCTGCCGTAGATCCACTGATCATCCATCAGCGCCGGGCCGATCCCGCCGCCGCCGTGCGAGTGGCAGCCGCTGCAGTTGTACGCGTTGAAGAGGCGCTCGCCCTCGGAGACGGCGTAGGCGTTCCGCTCGTAGGGATTCCTGATCGGCAGGTCGCGGGTCTTGGGGCCCGGGACCAGCTCGCTCATGGCGACGGCGGTCTCGGACGTGGCGGCGGGCGGCGACTCGCGAAACCGGCGCGTCTCCCGCTGGCAGGCGAGCGCGGCTGCGGCCGCCGCGAGCGCGAGCACCCCACGGAGCGTGCGTGCGGTCATGGGTTCCCTCGCGGCAGGGGTCGGCGGGGCACGCCGTAGGCGTCGAGGATGCGGTCGATCTCGCCCTGGTGGGAGGCGATCACGCGGTCGAGATCGCGGCGGAGCGCGTCGTCCTTCTTCCGCACGCCCATGGAGATGCTGTAGGCGAGCGGGATCCCCGGGGGCTCCATTTCCGGTGACACCGGCGTGACCACGAGCGGCACCCGCTCGCGGCTCGCGAAGTAGCCGCCCAGCGGTCCCCACACGATCGCCACGTCGATATCGCCGTGCGCCACCGCATCCATGATGCGGGCCGGCGGATTGGGCTCCGTGTAATCGCCGTAGACGGTGTAGCCCACCACGTTCGTGACCATTCCGCGCCGCGAGAGCGCGTGGGCCGGCGGCGTGTTCATGTAATCGTTGCCGATCAGCTGGACGCCGATGCGGAGCCGGCGGAGGATGCTGTCATCGAGCGAGGCGATCCTGAGTCGGCGATCCCGGCGCGTGACGAAGACGTAGCTCGAGCGGTAATACGGCACCGTCGCTCGCGCCATCTCGAAGTCGCTCGGCACGCCCATCACGACGTCGCAGACGGAGGCATTGAGGGTGTTGCGGAAGAAGCCCCGGCGCTGGGCCCACCAGGTGTAGCTCAGATGCGCATGCAGGTCCCGGGCGACCAGCTCGGCGATCCGGTTCTCGAATCCCTGGCCGGCCCGGTTGGTGAATGGGAGATTGTTGGGATCGGCGCAGACGCGCAGCTCCCGCGGCGCCGGTGCCGGTGCCGGTGCCGCGGCGGCGAGGACCAGCATGGCCGCCGCGGCGGCGAGCCTAGGGAAGCGCGAAGACATAGAGCGTCCCGCCCTTGGTGCTGCGGGCCCGGAGATCCTTCATTGCGTTCACGAAGCCCAGCGCGGCGGAGGAGTCGCGGGCATCGAGGTCGCCCGCCACTATGCCGCCGGACCAGCCCCCCACACCGGACAGCACGGCGACGTACTGCTTCCCGTCGGGGCCGCGATAGGTGACCGGCTGGCCGATGATGCCTGAGCCGGTCTTGAACCTCCACAGCTCCCGGCCGCTGCGCGCGTCGATCGCCTTGAACCAGCCGTCCATCGTCCCGTAGAAGACGAGGTCGCCCCCGGTCGCGACCGTTCCGCTCCAGACGGGGAGATCCTCCTTGATCACCCATGCGGGCTTCCCGGCGACCGGATCCCACGCCGTGAGCTCTCCGCGATGGCCGCCCGGTCCGGCCTTCATCTTGACGTTCATGCCGACGAACGGTGTGCCGGCGACGTAGCTCGCCTCCACGCTCTCGACATCCATGCAGAGATTCTGGTGCGGGATGTAGAGGTAGCCCGTCCGCGGCGAGAACGACGAGGGCTGCCAGTCCTTCACGCCGGGTGCGGCGGGACAGATGTCGCGGACGACCTTGCCGAGCTCCGGCTCCTTGTCGGCGGCGTACTGCAGGCGGCCGGTGCGGAGGTCGACGCCCGTGGTCGAGTTGATGTAGCCGAACGGATTGGCGTACAGCACCTCGCCGGTGCCGCGGTCGATCATGTAGAGGTAGCCGTTCCGCTCGGGGCGCAGGAGCACGTGGCGGGTCTGCCCATGCCACGGCACGTCGAGCAGGATGCTCTCGTTGATCCCGTCGTAATCGTGCAGGTCGTGCGGCGTGATCTGGTAGGCCCACACCGCCTCGCCGGTCTCGGGGTCGCGGGCGAAGAGCGTGATGCTCCACTTGTTGTCGCCCGGCCGCTGCGCCGGGTTCCACGGGCCCGGATTCGAGGTGCCGTAGTAGACGAGGTTGAGCGCGGGATCGTATGAGATCCAGCCCCAGGCCCCGGCGCCGCCGATCTTCCACATGTCGCCCGGCCAGCTGGAGACGCCGAGGTCGGTGCCGCGGTCCTTGGCGTAGAAGGGGTGGAAGCGCGGACCGATGAGCACATCCTTGTCGGGCCCGGTGCCCCAGGCGCGCCAGGCGAGCTTGCCGGTGTTGAGGTCGAGCGCCGTGAGCCAGCCGCGCACGCCGAACTCTCCGCCGCTGTTCCCCACGAGCACCTTGTCCTTCACCACGAGCGGCGCCATCGTGAGCGACTCGCCCAGGTTGATGTCGCCGACCCGCGTGCGCCACAACTCGTGGCCGGTGACGGCGTCGACGGCGATTGTGTGGTTGTCGAGGGTGTTGAGGATGATCTTGCCGTCGGCGTAGACCACGCCGCGGTTCACCACGTCACAGCACGCCACCCCCTGCGCCGCGGCCATCGGCTTCGGCTTGTAGGTCCACTTGACGGGCAGGCCGGGCTGCGTGAGATCGAGGGCGTAGACGAAGTTCGGGAACGGCGTGATCACGTACATCGTGTTGTTCACGACGATCGGCGCCGCCTCCTGCCCGCGGAGCACGCCGGTGGAGAAGGTCGCCGCCACGCGCAGCTCGGCGACGTTGCCGGCATTGATCTGGTCGAGGGCGCTGTACCGCGTGGATGCGTAATCCCGGGCGGGGCGCGTCCACTGTCCGTCCTCCGGAGCGGACGCCTCAGCGGGAATGGTGGCCCGGGGCCCGGATGGAGCCGGCGGGGCCGCTGTCACGGCCGTGTCGCCGACGGGCCGCCGCTGCTCCGCGCGTGCCCCGCCGCCTCCGGAGCAGCCCGAGATGCCCGCAACAAGCAGGAGCGCGGCGACGCCGGCTCGACCCGACCACCAGAAACGCACGCTCTGCGACACGAACGCCTCCATCGGTCCGGTGCGCCACGAACGCACCTGGCTGGATTGGACGCGAGGATGTTACGGTCACCGCAGGGGTGCCGCCGTGATGCGCGATACATTGGTGAGCCCATCGAGGGATTCCTCGGCGCGGCCGGATGACGGCCGTGTGAGCCCCCGCACATCGGGAGGGCCGCGGTGCGCGTAGGATCGGCCATGCATCCTGCGGCGGCGGACAAGCAGCCTTCGAGCTCAGGGGGATCCGTCGAGAAGCCGGAGACGGGGACGCGCCTGTCGGCCGGCGAAATCCACGACAACGTGATGAGCGAGGCCGACGAGGAGCTCGAGCGCGCCACCGCCTCGCTGCTCATCTCGTCGTTCGCCTCGGGCCTGGCGATCGGCTTCAGCTTCCTGGGTGGCGCGTACGCGTCGAGCCTCGTGAGCCCGCCGTACCAGGCCGCCGCCGCGGCCGCCGTCTATCCCCTCGGGTTCATGTTCGTCATCATGGCGCGGAGCGAGCTGTTCACGGAGAACACCCTCACACCCGTTCTCCCCTTCCTCCACCGCCGCGACCTGCTCACCCTCCGGAAGATGCTCCGCGTCTGGGGCCTCCTCCTGGCCGGCAACCTGGCAGGCACGCTCCTGTTCTCGTGGCTCATGGCGAGCACCCCGGCGATCCCCGAGGTGCTCAAGCCGCTGATGCTGTCGATGGCGGAGAAGGCGACGGCGCCCCCGTTCATGCTCACGCTGTACCACGCGATCTTCGCCGGCTGGCTCATCGCGCTGCTCACCTGGCTGCTCGCCTCGACGCACCAGACCGGTGCGCAGCTCGTCCTCATCTGGCTCGTGACCGCGCCGATCTCGGCCTTCGAATTCAAGCACTCGATCGTGGGGTCGTCGGAAGCGTTCTACCGCGCGTGGGCGGGGTCCGCGGGCTGGGGTGCGATGAGCTCGTTCATTCTGGCGGCGGTGATCGGCAACGCGATCGGCGGGGTGCTCCTGGTCGCGATCCTCAACTACGGGCAGGTGGTGACGGAGCGGAAGGAGAAGGGACAGACCCAGACCGAAGTCCAGGAGTAGCGGACGTCAGCGCTTGTGGCTGCCGTCGCAGAAGGGGCGGTTCCGCGAGAGACCGCAGCCGCAGAGCTTCACCTGACCCGGAATCTTCGCGGGCGGGGGAGTCAGCTCCTCGCCCTCGTTGTTGCGAACGATGACGGGCCCCTCGATGACGTAGGGACCCGACGCCTTCCAGGTAACGGTCGTGACGGGATCGCTCACGCGGTCTGAATCCCGCGCGCGGCCTCTTCGGCGATCTGGAACTCTTCCACCCCCGCCCTCAGCGACGCCGCGATCCCCCGCTCGGCCACGAGCGCCTCGGCCATGCGGTAGCCCAGGTAGTAGCCGGAGCGCTCGGGAATGACCCGCCCGCCGATGAGCCGCGACGACGGACTCATCCCGCCCGACAGATACCGGAGTCGCAGTCCGAGGCCGCTCTGATCGAGGTCGGGCTCGCTCACTCGGCGCACGAACGACTCGATCTCGCGCAGACGGTGGTACTGGCGGCGCGGGTAGCCGAAATAGTCGGCGGGGTCGAAGCCGGGCGCCACCGTCTGGGCGGCGTGCACGGCGAGGCCCTCGTTGAGCAGCAGCTCGCGGAGCGTGGCGCGGCTCCCCGTCTGCCAGTAGTCGTAGTATCCGCCGGCTTCAGCCACCAGCCGGCGAAGCTCGCTCGCGCTCGACGGCGAGGTGTAGCGGACGGCGTGGGCCAGCTCGTGCGCCACCCAGAGCGGGATGAGGTCGGGCGAGAGCCCCATGCCGTAGGTCTCGGGATTGACCCGGCCCGTGAAGTGCTCGGCGCAGATGAAGGCGATGCCGCGGCCGCCCACTACGAGCTCCCCCGCGTTGGCTCCGCCCATGCCCACCATGAGATAGCAGTCGGTCGGCTGGTCGATGCGGAGCGTCTCGTGTGCCCGCGCGACCGCCTCTTCGGCGATCCGCACGAGGTCGGTCGAGGCGAGCAGGGCGACCAGGTCGCTCCGATCGGCGCTCAGCGCCGAGCGAACCACATCCTGACCCTGCGGGCTGTCGGGGTCGAGAACGTAGTTGTGCCAGTAGGCGTCGAGGATCGGGCGGTGGGCGTCGCGGTAGCGCTGGTAGGCGGCCGCCGGGTCGGCGGCGTCGAGCACGGTGAGGAAATCGGGCAGCAGGTTGATCAGCACGCGCCATAGTAAGAGAGGCGGCGCGCGCGGCGCAAGATGCGCGGAGGGATCAGTGCACGCCGCGCTGCTTCCGGCGGGAGACTTCGTCGAGGAAATGCCGTTCGGCCGGTGTGAGGCTGGCGATGCCGGTGGCGCTGATCTTGTCCAGCACGCGGTCGAGCTCGGCGCCGGTCGAGTCGGGAGCCGGGCGCGGCCGCCGAGGCACGGGCGTCGGGATCACCTGCCGCTCGGGCTCCTCGGCCGCGCCGGATTGCGCCATGACGACGCGCTCGGCCGGCCGGGCGGGCTCGACCGGGGCGCGGCGCGAGAGGTCCTGCAGCCGGAGGAAGAGCCAGGCGGCGACCGCGCCGCCCAGATGGGCCATGTGGGCCAGCCCGTCGTTACGCGGCCAGAGCGAGAAGATCAGGTCGATCCCGATCAGCACCAGCACCAGGGTCCGGGCCCGCACCGGGGCCGGAATCGGGAAGACGATCAGCTCGGCGTCCGGCCAGAAGACGGCAAAGGCGACCATTACGCCAAGAATGGCGCCCGACGCTCCGACGAAGCTGCCGACGGCGATGAAGTTGTGGAGCAGGAGGGCGAAGACGGCCGCGCCGACGCCGCAATACAGATAGTAGAGAATGAACTGGCGGCTCCCCATCCGGCTCTCCACCGCCGCCCCGAAGACGAAGAGGGCGATCGAATTGAAGAGCAGATGGCCGAAGCCGCCGTGCACGAACATGTACGAGGCGAAGGTCCAGGGCCGCGCGAGCGCCAGGTCCGGCGTGAAGGCGAGCGCCTGCCTGAGCTCGGGAGACGTGAAGAGCGTCTCCATGAGCAGCAGCACCACCGCGTTGATCACGAGGAGGCGCAGGACCCAGGGGGTCAGGCGGGGGTACGGCAACAGGCTCACCCGGATGCACCTTGCCTGCCGGCGAGCGCGGTCAGACAGATCCGCTCGCACAGCTCGGGGAATGGGATGCCCGCCGCCGCGGCCGACTGCGGCATCAGGCTCGTCGCGGTCATGCCCGGCAGCGTGTTCACTTCTAAACAGAAGAACTGGCCTTCCGGTGTCAAGCGAAAATCGACCCGCGAGTAACCTCCGAGCTTGAGTGCCTCGTGCGCGAGGACGCCGAGGCGCCGGCACTCGGTCGCGAGGGCCGGGGTCAGGTCGGCGGGGAAGATCTCCTGCGACATTCCCGGGGTGTACTTGCACTCGTAGTCGAAAATTTCATGCCTCGGGATGATCTCCCCCACGGCCAGGCCCTCGCCGTCCAGGATTCCCACGGTCAGCTCCCGGCCGGGAACGAAGGCCTCGAGCATGACCTCGTCGTCGTAGCGGGCGGCGAGGGCCACCGCGGCGGCCCAGTCGCCGGGCTTCTTGACGACGCTCAACCCCACTGTGGACCCCTGCTTGGACGGCTTCACGACCACCGGCCAGCCGAAGCGCCGGCCCGCTTCCGCGGCGTCCATCGGGGCCATGGCCCAGTCGGCCGTTCCGACCCCCGCCGCGCGGAAGAGCCGCTTCGAGATGTCCTTGTCCATGGCCATGGCGCTCCCCAGGCGGCCGCTCCCGGTGTAGGGGACGCCCACCATCTCGAGCAGGGTCTGTAGCGTGCCATCCTCACCCCGGCCGCCATGCAAGGCCAGGAAGAGGACATCGGCGTCACGTACCACGGGCAGCCCGCTCAGCACGGACAGGAGGATCCCTTTCTCCAGGGCCTGCAGGTGGTCTATGGAAGGCGGCTCCGTCGCGACCGATCCCCTGAGCGTCGCGGCTTCGGCCGCCGCCGGGATGTACCCGCCGGCGGTGTCGACGACGGCCACCTCGTGGCCGCGCGAGCGGAGGGCGGCCACGACCTGCGCCGCCGAGGCGATGGCGACGTCGCGCTCCGAAGAGGTGCCGCCGGTGAGGACGGTGACGCGCATCAGCGGGTTCCGATCATGTGCTGCAGCACGTCGTAGCGGCTCACGATGCCGACGAGCGCGCCGTCGCGCTGCACCAGCGCGGCGGGACTTTCCCGCGTGAGCATGGCGGCGAGGCGGTCGGTGGGGAAGTGGGCGTCCACGAGAGGGAACGGACCCTCCATCACCTCGCGCACCGGCCGGTCGAGCAGAGCGGGCTGCGCCAGGGCCCGCGTCATGAGGGTACCCTCGATGAGACCCCCGACGCACTCGGCGCCGTCGAGCACGGGGATCTGACTCACGCCCCACGTGCTCATCAGGTTGAGCGCCTGGCGCACGGCGGCGGACGGCGCGACGCTCACGAGCGCCGGCGCGCCGCCCTGGCGCTGCTCCAGGAGGTCCCCCACCGTGAGCTGCGGCTTGTCGAGCAGCTGGTTCTCCTGCATCCACTCGTCGTTGAACACCTTCGAGAGATAGCGCTCGCCGGTGTCGCAGAGGATGGTGACGACGCAGGCCCCGGGATCGTCCACCTCGCGCGCGACGTCGAGCGCCAGATGGACGTTGAGCCCCGCGGAGCCGCCGACCAGAATCCCTTCCTCGCGGGAGACGCGCCGCGCCATCGCCATCGCGGCCTTGTCGCCCAGCTGGCGCCATTCGTCGATGCAGTCGAACCAGATCGTGGTGGGAATCTTGTCGCCGCCGATCCCCTCGACCTTGTAGGGGTGTCCCTCGCCCATCTCATGGGTGGCGGCGTAGCCGGTGTAGAGGGAGCCGACGGGATCGCCGGCGATCACGCGGATCCGGGGATTCCGTTCCTTGAGGTAGCGGCCGGCGCCGCTCACGGTGCCGCCGGTGCCGGCCCCCGCGACGAGGTGGGTGATGCGGCCGCCCGTCTGCTCCCAGATCTCGGGGCCGGTGGTGCGGTAGTGCGCCTCGGGGTTCACCGGGTTGTAGAACTGGTTGGCCAGGATCGCGCCGGGCGTGTCGTGCACGATCTGCTTGGCCTTCATCACGTAGTTGTCGGGGTGGGTCGGCGGGACGGCGGTGGGGGTGATCACGACTTCGGCGCCATAGGCCTTGAGGAGCCGCACCTTTTCCTGCGACATCTTGTCGGGCATGGTGAAGATGCAGCGGTAGCCCTTGAGTGCCGCGGCGATGGCGAGCCCGACGCCGGTGTTGCCGCTCGTGCCCTCGACGATGGTGCCGCCGGGGGCGAGCTCGCCGCGGCGCTCCGCGTCTTCGATGATGGCGAGACCGATCCGGTCCTTCACCGACCCGCCGGGATTGGCGTACTCCGCCTTGCCGTAGACCGGTGTCCGGATGCCGGCCGCCACCCGCGAGAGCCGGATGAGTGGTGTCCGGCCGATGGTGTCGAGCACGGAATCGCAGGGCGCGGAGTACGGGTGGGTCATGGGGTGATTTCCGTCCGGGCGGGGTTCCGGAACTGGAACGGTTGAAGGAAAGGCGCCGGCACCGGCCGGCCGTCGTGGCGTGCCGGAGCGAAACGCAGCTTCGGGGCGGCGGCGAGGGCGGCGGAGTCGAGGGCCGGATAGCCGCTCGATTCGGCGATGCGGATCGAGTCCCGCACCAGCGCACCGTGGGCGTCGGCATACATCCGGACGACCACCGTGCCCTCGATCCCCGCGCGGAGGAGCGGCGTCGGGTACGCCAGCGGCGTGTTGGCGTTGAGCGGCACCGGGGGATCATCGTCGGGGGCGGCTGGCGCGGTGGCCGTCGGGGGTGCCGGCGCCGCCGGCCGCTCGGCCCGCCGGCAGCCCGCGATCGGGAGAGCGAGGAGCAGTGCCGCCGTCAGGCGGTGGCCGCGAGCAGGTCTGGTGTCCACCTCGGAAACTAGCGCGGCGCGGTCCCCCGCGTCCAATCGGCGCGGCGCTGGCGAGCACGCGCGCCGGGACGCAGATTGATCCATCGCCCGCTCACAATCCACCCGATGCCGGAATGCGCCCATGACGATTCGATCGTTCGGAGTTCTCGTGCTCGCGCTGACCCTGCCGCTCCCCGCTGCTTCCGTCCGGGCGCAGGGCATCGACAGCACCTATGTCGGCTTCACGGCCGTGTCGCTTCCCGCCGATGGTGTCATCCGGTCGGGCGCCGGAGCGGCCCGTGCGGACGAGCAGGCCGCGGGCCGGGAGATCGATCGCGTCACCGACAGCCGGGTTCGGCTCGACGCGCGGCTCAACGTTCAGAAGGCGGACATCGATGCGATCCGGAGCCGCGCCGACCTCGCGAAGAAGGAGAAACGTGACGCGGATCGGGCCGATCTCGACTTCCAGCGGCGCCGCGCGGAGGCCGACCGCAGGACGCTGGAGGAGATCCGCTCGCTCTTCGACGATCAGATCGCCGAGATGTCGGCCAAGCGGGAATGGGCAAAGGCGCGCGGACGCACGGCCGACGCCGAGCTCGCGCTCCTGCGCAAGCGCCAGGAGCGCGCGAGCCGCGCGACCGCCGACTCGACCACACTGGGGCGGCTGGACAACGATGTGCGGGAGCTGGAGTCGCGGGTGCTGGATGCGCGGAAGGACGAGGCGGCGAAGCAGGCCGACTGGGCGTCGCGCTACCGTGACACGGTGTCGCAGGAGATGTCCGTCTGGCGGGCGCAGCAGGCGGCGCGCGCCGTCGTGCGGTCCTGAGGCTCAGTCCCCGCGCGCTTCCCGCTGCAGCTCGGCGAGGCGGTTGAGGGCGTCGAGCGGGGTCAGGGCGTTGACATCGAGTCCGCGGAGCCGGCCCACTACGGGATGCGGCTCCGCGCTCGCGAAAAGGGGGAGCTGACCGGGGTCGGGCGGCGGCGGGGGCGCGCCCTGGACCACGCGGTGCTCGCCCTCGAGCGTGCCCAGCACCTCGTGCGCGCGGCGAATGACGGCGTCGGGGAGCCCCGCGAGGCGGGCGACGTGCACGCCGTACGAACGATCGGTCCCTCCCGGCTCCAGGCGGTGGAGAAAGATCACGGTGTCGCCGGTCTCCCGCACCGCCACATTGAGGTTCCTGGCGTGCTGCAGCCGCTCGGGCAGCTGCATCAGCTCGTGGTAGTGCGTGGCGAACATCGTCTTGCAGCCGACCTGGTCGTGCAGGTGCTCCGTCACGGCCCACGCGATGGCGACCCCGTCGTACGTCGAGGTGCCGCGGCCGATCTCGTCGAGCAGGACGAGGCTCCGCCGGGTGGCGTTGTGGAGGATGGCGCTCGTCTCGCTCATTTCCACCATGAAGGTGGACTGGCCGCCGGCCAGGTTGTCGCTGGCTCCCACGCGGGTGAAGAGCCGGTCCACGATGCCGATCCTGGCTTCGTCCGCCGGCACGAATGCACCGAGCTGCGCGAGCACCACGGTCAGGCCGATCTGCCGGAGGATGGTGCTCTTGCCCGCCATGTTGGGGCCGGTGACGAGCAGCACGCGGCCGGCTTCGTCGAAATCGACGTCGTTGGGAATGAACGACTCGCGCGGCATCAGCCGCTCGATCACCGGGTGGCGGCAGCCGCGGAGCCGGACGGCGAAGCCGTCGTCCACCACCGGTCGCACGTAGCGGCCGCTCACCGCCCGCTCGGCCAGGGCCGCCCACACGTCGGCGCGCGCCAGCGCGCGCGCCGTCCGCTGCACCCGCTCGACGGCCTGACCGACCACCGCGCGCAGCGCGCCGAACAACTCTCCCTCGCGCACCGCCATCCGCTCCTCCGCGCCGAGCACCCGGGCCTCGTAGTCCTTGAGCTCGGGGGTCACGTAGCGCTCGGCGCCGGCCAGCGTCTGGCGGCGCTCGTAGTCGGCGGGGACGCGGCTCGCGTGCGCATTGGTGATCTCGAGGTAGTACCCGAAGACCTTGTTGAATCCCACCTTGAGCGACGAGATCCCGGTCCGCTCGCGCTCGCGCTGCTGGAGACCGGCGATGTACTGCCTGCCGCCGTCGCGCAGCTCGCGAAGCTCGTCGAGCTCCGCGTCGTAGCCGTGGCGGATGACGGCGCCGTCGGCGAGCGTGGCCGGGAGGCGATCCTCCAGCGCCGTGCCCAGCTCGGCTGCGAGATCGGTCAGGGGATCGAGCTCCGACTCCACCTGGGCGAGCGCGGTGCTCCGTCCCCGGCCGCCGAGCGCTGCGACGGCGTCGAGCACCGCGGGCAGCCGCCGGAACGAGTCGCGGAGGGCGCCCATCTCGCGAGGCGTGGCGCGGCCCGCGGCGGCGCGCCCCGCGAGCCGCTCGAGATCGCGCACGCCGTCGAGGCCCTCGCGGGTCCGTGCGCGCCCCGCCGAGTCCGCGACGAGCGTCTCGACGGCATCGAGCCGGGTGTTGACGGCCGCGGGATCGCGGAGCGGGGAGACCAGCCAGTGCCGCAGGAGACGCGCTCCCATCGGCGTCACCGTGGCGTCGATGGACTCGAGCAGGGTGCAGTTGCGAGCGCCGGAGCGAAGCGGCTCGATCAGCTCGAGGTTCCGGCGGGTCATCTCGTCGAGCCAGAGGCAGTCGTCGGCCCGGCGCACGGCCGGGCGGTTGAGGTGCGGGAGGCCGCCGGGCTGGAGATCGGTGAGATAGCGGAGCAGCGCGCCGGCCGCGCCGATCGCCGCGGCGTCGCCGTCGGCGACACCGAGCCCGTCGAGGGAGGCCAGGGCGAACCGCCGCCGGATGTCGTCCCGCGCGAGCTCGGCGTCGAATTCCCACCGCTCGCGCGCGCTCCGGAGGATGCCCTCGTCGAGCGCCAGGGACGCGTCCGCCGGCAGGACGACCTCCGCCGGCGCGAGCCGCGCCAGCGCGTCGGCGAGCGCGTCCCCATCCAGCGTCTCCAGCAGGAATTCGCCGGTGCTCAGGTCGATGGCGGCGAGCCCGTGACGACGGTCGCCGGGTGAGAGCGCCACGATCCAGTTGTTCCGGCCACCCGCGAGCCATCCTTCCTCGAGGAGCGCGCCCGGCGTCATCGTCTCGACCACCGCGCGCCGCACGATACCCTTGGCGGCGCGGGGATCCTCCACCTGCTCGCAGATCGCGACGCGGTGACCCGCGGCAACGAGCTGGCGCAGATAATCGGCGGCGGCCTTCACCGGCACGCCCGCGAGCGGCACGCCGTCGCCGCGCGAGGTGAGGGTGATGTTGAGGATGCGCGCGCCCAGCTCGGCGTCGTCGAAGAACATTTCGTAGAAATCGCCCATCCGGAAGAAGAGGATGGCGTCCTGATGCCGCGACTTGATCTCGCGGTACTGCTGCATGAGCGGGGTGCCGCGGCTGTCGCTTCCCGCGGGCCGGCTCGCGCGCGCCGTCATTCACTCACCACGAAGGCGCCGTTGCCAAGCCTGCCACGGAGCCGCGTGGCCTCCGCCTGCGCGTCGCGGCGCGAGGCGAAGTGGCCGGTGCGCACCTTGAAATAGCCCTTCTCCTCCGTCACGTCGGCCTCGACGTCGCGGCTCGCGAGACCGCGCACGATCTCGTCCGCCTCGCGGCGGCTCGCCGCCGCGGCGAGCTGCACGCGGAAGCGGCCGGCGGGAGCCGGAGGCGGCGCGGCACGAACGGAATCGGCGCGCATGGTGCCTCCGCGGGCGCTGTCGGAACGAGCCGGGGCGACAGGCGTCGAGGGAACGGGCGCTGCGGAGCGGGTAGGCGCAGCGGCCTGGGCGCTGTCCGCGTGCGCGGTGTCTGCGCCGATCCCGGCGCCCGGGGAGTCGGTTGGGGCCGCCGCCGCCGGCGGAACGGTGTCGGATGCGGCGATGAGTGGTCCGCATCGCCGCGCCTGCCCGCCGAGCTGCGCGCGCGCGACGGCGTCGGCCCCGCCCTGGCGGAGACCGGCCACGATCCACGCACAGGCCGCCCGCTGATTCCGCATGTCGAAGTAGGTGCGCGCGGCCCAGAGCGCGGCATTGGGCAGGATCGGGGACGAGGGGAAATCGCGGCGGATGCGCTCCAGGTCGCGCGCGGCGCCGGGAAGGTTGCCGCCGGCGTAGTCGCTCTCCGCGAGGAGCAGCAGCGCGTCGTCGGCCCAGGAGGAAAGCGGGTACTCGACCGTCACGCGCTGCAGGGTGCGCTCGCGCTCGGTCACGTCGGCCGCCGTGAGCGCGATGGCGTAGAGGATTTCCGGATAGAGCGCGTCGGCAGCCGGCGTTCCCGCGGCGAGCCGGCGAAGCACCGCGCGCGCGGAATCCACCTGGCCCGCCTGGGCCTGGCGCACCGCCGCGACGAGGCGCGGATCGGTCTGGGCCTGAAGGGCGGGAGCCGCGAGCAGCGCCCCGGCGAGCAGGCCGGCCCCGAGTATCGTGCGGCTCACGCCGCCCGGGCCGACGCGAGTGCGAGCCGCATGACGAGATCGGCGACGAGCCCGCGCTCGTCGGAGAGGGCGGTGTTCTTGAGCGCGCGATCGGCGGCGAGCGCCGCCCTGAGCGCGCTCGCGATCGCGGGCATGGGCCAGCTCGCGGCCCAGCGCGCCCAGTGCGCCGCCTCTTCCTTCCAGGGTCCGAGCCGGCCCGGCCGACCCGCTCGGAGCGCGTCGAAGGCGGCGCGCTCGAGCGCGGCGCCCCGCACCCTGCGATCGTACGCCGCGCGCACCACGCCGACGCCGATGAGCGACGTCCCGAGCAGGCTCACGAGCCCCACCCCCGAGACCCCCGGCTGCTCCAGAACCCGGCCCAGCAGCGCCACGGCCCGCGCGGGCGTACCGTCCATGACGGCGTCGCGCCAGTCGAGCACCGTCTCCCCGTAGCGGATGCCGACGAGACTGGCGACCTGCTCGACCGTCACGGCCTCACCCGCGGGCAGTGCCGCGAACTTTTCGATCTCGAGCCGGAGCAGGCTCGGGCTCGGCCCCACGCACTTGAGGAGATGCTCGGCCGCCCCCGCGGCGAAGGTGACGCCGCGTTCCGCCGCCCGCGTCGTGATCCACTTCATCAGCTCCGCGGCCGGCAGGGCATCGCACTCGACGCTGACGGCGAGCCGCGAGAAATCCTTGTCGGCGTCTTCCTCCCCCGCGCCCTGAACCAGGATGACCACCGTCTCCCGGGCCGGCCGCTCGAGGTAGCGGATCAGCGCGGCCCGCGCCTTCGGCTTCCGCTTCCACGCCTCCACGTCGCGAATCAGCACGGCGCGCCGCTCGGCCATCATGGGAAGGGTGTTGCAGAGGGTCTCGATCGACTCCGGATCGAGGCCGGCGGCCGAGCGCTGGTCGAAATTGAAATCGCGGACGGACGGATCCACCGCGCGGTCGAGCACCGCGCGGATGATCTCTTCCTTCAGGACATCCTCGCTGCCGAAGAGATAGTAGGCGGGGGCCAGGGCGCCTTTCTTCACGGCGGCGCCCACTTCCTTACGCGATTGCAGGGGCATGAGGAATTTTACCGCCCCGTGCCGCCGGGTGAAATGCCCGGTTTCCTGAAGCATTCCTGATACCAGACCGCGGCGAGGGTCTTGGCGTCGGTGATCTCGCCGCGGCCGGTCATCTCGAGCACCGCCGACCAGCGGAGCTCGTGCACCTCGACGAACTCGTCGGCCTCGCGCGCGTGCTCGCCCTGGGACAGCCGGTGCGCGGAGAAGAGGTGGATCCGCTCGTCGGTGAAGCCGGGCGTGGTCCAGATGGTGGTGAGGGTCCGGTATTCCGCCGCCGTGCAGCCGGTCTCCTCCCGGAGCTCGCGCCGCGCGCAGGCCTCGGGCGGCTCCCCGGGCTCGAGCCGCCCCGCGGGGATCTCCCAGATGAATCCGTCGGCGGCATGCCGGAACTGCCGGATGAGGAGGACGCGCGGATCGGCATCGTCGGGGTCGTCGAGGAAGGGGAGGACCGCGGCAGCGCCGGGATGGCGGATCATCTCCAGGGTCCCGGTCGACCCGTCCGGGAAACTGACGGTATCGAGATCGAGGTTGAGGACGCGGCCGGTATGGATCCGGGTGGTGGAGAGTCGGGCCATCTGGGCTCCGCGGTGGAATGGTACGGCGGGAGAGGATCGGGTTCGCGAGCGGCGAGCTCCGCCGTGCATCATGGCCCACCCCAGCGGACGGATCCCATGACCGATGTGCTGCGGGGCGGGCCTCATGCGCCCGCCCCGGCTCCATACGAACGCGGCGTGCCCCGGGCGTGCCGCATCACGCTTCGCACCGCCGGCGGCGCCTCCATCCTGGCGAGCGCCTCGGACTCTGCCGTATTGCTCCTGCCGGCGGGGCGCATCGTGCAGGTAGAGTGGCTCCGTACGGCGGCGCTGCGACCATCGGTGCGGCTCGACGCCGCGGTGATCCTGCCCGATCACATGCACGGCATCCTGCTGCTGGATGGCACGGTCTCCCTCGGTGCCATCGTGGCGGGGCTCAAGGCCGGATCCGCTGCGCGAATCAACCGCCTCCGCGGCACCCCCGGAGCCGCCGTCTGGCAGCGAGGCTATCGCGCCGACGTGCTTCGGGCCGCGGAGGTCGGCGCTGCGCGCGCGTGGCTCCTGGCCAATCCGTCCCGCTGGCTCGCGCGCGAGCGAACAGGACGGTGAGGTGGATCAGCGGGCGGCGAGGCCGTCGGCGTCGAGCACCGTCAGCGGACCCAGGTGCAGCGCTTCGATCCCGGGCCGGATCTTCGCCAGGTCGCCCACCACGACGATCACGGAGCTGTCGGGCGCCAGATACTTGTCCGCCACGCGGGTCACATCCGCCGGCTTCACCTGGGCGAGCCTGGTGAGATAGCCCGTGAGCTCGCTGTCGGGCAGGTGGAAGAAGGCGAGATCGGCCAGCGTCGCGGCCACCCCCGCGTTGGTTTCGAGCGCTCGCGGATAGGCCCGGATGAGCGAGGCCCGCGCGAATTCGGCTTCGGCCTCGGTGATGGGGCGGGGGCCGCGGATATCGCGGATCTCCTTCATGAACTCGATCAG
This sequence comes from Gemmatimonadales bacterium, assembly GCA_025935995.1. Taxonomy (GTDB): domain Bacteria; phylum Gemmatimonadota; class Gemmatimonadetes; order Gemmatimonadales; family GWC2-71-9; genus JAICUF01. Next base: position 8,117 of record JAICUF010000016.1, on the reverse strand, counting down.
GGAGCTGTCGGTCTTGGCGGTGAAGACGCCGGCGCTCGCTACGAACGGGCCCGGCCCGCGCTCGAACGCCATCGTGGTGCGCGCGCCGTAGGTGTACCCCTTCGCCTCACGGATGTTGAGGTTGACGCGTGACGTGAAGGCGCCGCCCAGCGCGGCGTTGAGCACGCGGAGGGCGTAGTAGTCGGGGCTCGTCGAGCGGGGCACGAGCGGATGGCCGATCCGGATCTCGCTCTGGGCAGCCCCCGGCTTGTCCACGAGGTACACCGCGGTGGCGTGCGAGGCGGGGCGCGCCGGCACCGCGGCCGCGGCCGCGGGCACCGGCTTCGACTTCCAGGCGCCGAACGCGCGCCGCGCGAGCGACTGTGCCTCCGCCGCCGAGGCATCTCCCACCACGATCAGGATCGCATTGTTCGGCCGGTACCACGAGTCGTAGAAGCCGGTGACGTCCGCCCGCGCGAGCTTGCCGATCGTCCCCGGTGTTCCGTTGCCCGGGTGACCATAGGGATGGTCGGCGCCGTAGACCAGCCGCTCGAAGGTCTGCGTCGCGATGATGGTGGGCCGGTCCTTCTGCGAGCGGAGCGCCTGCAGGCGGGAACGGCGCTCGCGCTCGAGCTCCTCCGCGGCGAAGGCGGGTCGCACCACCATGTCGCTCATGAGCGCAAAGGCGGAGTCGGCGTGCTTCCGGAGGGTCACGAGCGAGACCTGCGTCTGCTCGTCGCTCGCCGACGCGTTCAGGTTGGCGCCCAGGAACGCGACGGCATTGCCGAACTCGAGCGCGGAGCGCCGGCCGGCGCCCTGATCCAGCAGCGACGCCGTCACATCCGCGATGCCCGGGACGGGTCCGTCCTGCGCCGAGCCGGCGCGGATGACGAGCAGCGCGTTCACGATCGGCAGCTCGCGCCGCGTGACGCTCCACACCTGAAGCCCGTTCGGCAGCGTCCGCTTGACGATCGTCGGAGCCACGACCGCGGGGGCCGGGGCGGCCATCGGCCGCTTCGAGCGGTCGAGCCGCTGACCGGCGAGCGGCACGGCGGCGAGGCAGGTCGCCAGGCCGGCGAGGAGGAATCGGCGGGTCATGGGTGCACCTCCGGCGCCTGCGCGGCCAGCTCGCGATGGCCGTTCGGCACCACCGACAGGATGATGTGCGGGTGGTTCCGGATGTAGGTCCGGGCCACACGCTGGACGTCGGCCGGAGTGACGGCGGCGTAGTGCGCCAGCTCCTCGTTGAACATGTCGGGCGTCCCGCGCTCGGTGAGATACTGGTTGATCCGATCGGCCTTGCCGAGGAGCGTCTGCAGCTGATAGACCGAGCGCGCCTCATTGCCGTTGCGGGCCCGCGCCATCTCCTCCGCCGTCGGCCCCTCGTCGGCCAGGCGCGCGATCTCCTCGTACACCTCGCGCTCCAGCTGGCTCAGGCTCGCCCCCTCGCGCGCCATGACGGTGACCTGGAACTGGCCCGCCTGCGGCCGCGAGCCCTGGCCCGCGCTGGCCGATTGCGCCGTCTGTTCGCGATAGACCAGCCGCTGATAGAGCCGGGACGATCGCCCCTGGCCCAGGATGGAGCCGAAGATGTCGAGGGCATCCTCGTCGGCGTTCCATCGCTCGACCGTGGGCCAGACCAGGCTGAGCCGGGCCAGCGTGACCCGGTCCTCCATGACGTCGCGCCGGTCGGCCTGGAGCGTGACCGGGATCGGCTTCACGGCGGGCGCCGGCTGTCCCGCGGGGATGTCGCCGAAGTAGCGCGTCACCAGCCGTCGCACTTCCGCCGGCTTCACGTCGCCCGCGATCACCAGCGAGGCATTGTTCGGCACGTACCACTGCCGGAAGAAGCCGGCCACATCCTCCGGCGACGCCGCGGTCAGGTCGGCCTGGTACCCGATGGTCGGCGCGTGATAGGGATGGCTCTCCGGATAGAGCATCTCGCCGAGCCTGATGCTGGCGAGGCCGTAGGGGGCGTTCTCGTAGTTCTGCCGGCGCTCGTTCTTCACGACATCGCGCTGGTTGTCGAGCTTGGCCTGGGAGAACGCGTCGAGGAGATAGCCCATCCGGTCCGCCTCGAGCCAGAGAACCTGCTCCAGGTAGTTGGACGGCACCATCTCGTAGTAGTTGGTGCGATCGCTGTTGGTGGACCCGTTGAGCGTGCCGCCCGCTTCCTGCACCACCCCGAAATGGCCGCCCTTCTCCACGTCCTTCGATCCCTGGAACATCATGTGCTCGAACAGGTGCGCGAAGCCGCTCCGGCCCGCCACCTCGCGTCCCGATCCCACGTGATACCACAGGTTCACCGCGACGAGCGGCGCCGAGTGGTCCTCGTGCACGGCGACCTTGAGCCCGTTGGAGAGCGTGAAGGTGTCGGTGGCAACGTGGAGGGCCTGGGCGTGGAGCGCGCAGGCGGAAGGGCGGAAGGTCGGAAGGGCGGAAAACAGCGCCCCACACGCGACGATCCTCATCCCTCCGCGGAGCATCCGTCCGCCCATCCGTCCTTCCGTCCTTCCGTCCCTCATGATCCCACCTCGTTCCCGTTGTAGTCCCTCACCTCCGCCGGTCCGAGGCCCAGCGCCTCGATGCCGGGACGGATCTTCGCGATGTCGCCCACGATCACGACGGTGAAGTGGGCGGGGTCGAGATAGCGCTGCGCGGCGCGCTGCACGTCCGCGGTGGTGAGCCGCTGGATGGCCGCGAGGTCGGACGGAATGGTCGTGAGCGGGAGGCCCAGGATGGTGAGACTCCCCAGGGAGCCGGCCACTTGGCCCGTCGTCTCGAAGTCGCCGAGCGAGCCGAGGACGAGATAGGCACGGCCGCGCTCGAGCTCGGTCGCGGTGACGCCGCTGTCGCGGATGCGGCGGAACTCGCGGAAGAAGATCGCGAGCGAGCTGTCGGTCGCGTTGCTCCGGACCTGCGCACTCGCGTTGAACGGACCCGGCAGCGGTCGCCACGAATAGCCCGAGCCGGCGCCGTAGGTGTACCCCTTCTGCTCGCGGAGGATATCGTTGAGCCGCGACGAGAAGGAGCCGCCCAGGATCGTGTTCATCAGCATGATCGCGGGGTAGTCGGGCGAGCGGCGCGACACCCCGGGGGCGCCGATCGCGATCACGCTCTGCGCGGCGCCCGGCTTGTCCACCAGAATGATGCGCGTGGCCGGCCGCGGCGCCTCGGCGGGCGTGGCCGGCGCGGGGAGCGGCGAGGCCGGTGCCTTCCATCCGCCGAACAGCCGCTCCGCCAGCGCGCGGACCTCGGCCAGCGTCACGTCGCCGGTGACGACGAGCGTGGCGCGGCGCGGATCGGCGGCGCGGCTCCAGAAGTCGCGCACGCCCGCGGAATCGAGTGCGGCGGTCGACGCCGAATCGCCGTTGAGCGGTGCGTGATAGGGATGGCCGGCGGGAAAGACCATCGCATTGAAGACGAGGCCGGCGACGGCACCCGGCTGGTCGCGCTGCTGGAGAATGCCCGCGAGCCGGAGCCCGCGCTGCCGCGCGACATCCGCGGTCGCGAAGCGGGGCCGCAGAACCACGTCGGCGGCGAGCGCCATCGCCTGGACGAAGGTGCGCTTCGGCGCGCCCACGTCCACCGTCACCGCGTCCCAGCCGGCACCGGTATTGAGCGTCGCGCCGAGGTAGGCCACCTCCGCCGCGAGGGCAAAGGCGTCGCGGCTGCCGGCGCCCTCGTCGAGCATGTTCGCGGTGAAGGTCGCGAGACCGGGATGGCTGCCGTCGAGCCGCGCACCGCCCGCAATGAGGAGCGACGCCTGGACCAGCGGCACCTCGTGCATCGGCACGACCTCGATGGCCAGGCCGTTGGCGAGGCGGGCCTTCTGCACGGCGGGCATGACCAGGCGGGGCGCGGGTCCGAGCGTCGGGCGGGTCGCGACCGCGGGCCTCTGCGCGGCGAGCGGCAACGTGGCGACCGGCATCGCGGCGAGCGCGAGGAGCGCCGCGACACTGTGGAGGCTCGGGTTCATGGCGTGCTCCTCCCCCTGGCCGCGAGCTCCCGCTTCCCCTGCGGCACGATGCTCAGGATGACGCGCGGCCCGGTGAGGTAGGTGCGCACCACCCGCTGGATGTCGGCCGCCGTCACGGCGCGGTAGCGATTGAGGTCGCGCTGGAATCCGTCGGGCTCACCGATCTGATAGTAGTATCGGTTGAGCTGGTCGGCCTTCCGTCCGACGCGCTCGATGCCCCGGAGGAAGCTCGCCTCGCGGGCGTTCCTGGCCTGTTCCAGCTCGCGCGCCGTCGGGCCCGACGCCGCGAGCCGCGCGAGCTCCGCGTCCACCGCCGTCTGCAGCTCGGGAAGGGCGTGGCCGGGCCGCGCCGTCGCGATGACGTCGAATTCGCCGTCCAGCCGGCGGCTGTCGTGATACGCCTGGACCTGGCTCGCCGTCTGGCGGTCGTACACCAGCGTCTGGGTGAGCCGGGCGTTCTTGGCGCCGGTGAGGAGATACGCGACGAGATCGAGCGCCGCATCGTCCGGCGCCCATGCCTTCACCGTGTGCCAGGTGTAGTAGAGCCGCGGGAGCTGCACCCGGTCCTCGAGCACCGCCATCGTGTCGGCCCGGAGACTGAACGGTGCCGGCACGTTCCGCGTGATGGCCGGGCCCCGCGGGATCTCGCCGAAATACTTCTCGACCAGCGCCTTCACTTCGGCGGGCTTCACGTCGCCCGCAACGGTGATGGTGGTGTTGTTGGGCGCGTAGTAGCGCCGGAAGAAGTTCTTCACGTCCTCGAGCGAGGCCGCAGAGAGGTCGGTCATCGAGCCGATCACCGGCCACGAGTACGGGTGACTCGGCGGATAGAGCATCGCCGCGATCGTCTCGTCGGCGAGGCCGTAGGGCTGGTTGTCCACGCCCTCGCGGCGCTCGTTCTTCACCACGTCGCGCTGGAGGTCGACCTTCGCGGAATCCATGGTAGGCAGGAGCCACCCGGTGCGGTCTGCCTCGAGCCAGAGCATGAGGGGGAGGGCGTTGGCCGGCCCTTCCTCATAGTAGTTGGTGCGGTCGTTGTTGGTGGACCCGTTGTTGTCGCCGCCCGCCGCCTCGAGGAGCCGGTCGAACTGCGGATACACGGCGTGCTCCGAGCCCATGAACATGAGGTGTTCGAACAGGTGGGCGAACCCGGTGCGGCCCTGGCTCTCGTCGCCCGAGCCCACGTGCCGCCAGGTGTTCACGGTCACAACGGGTGACGAGTGGTCCTCATGCACGATCAGTGTGAGGCCGTTGGGCAGGGTGTCGAGCACGTAGGGCACGTGGAGCGCCTGTGCGGAGACGGAAGGACGGAAGGACGGAAGGACGGAAAACAGCACCGCCCAGACCGCGACCCCCATTCCCCTGCGGAGCACCCTTCCGACCTTCCGACCTTCCGTCCTTCGGTCCATATCACTCTCCGTTTCCATTGCTACCGCAGCCATTTCCAGCTCCTCACCCACGCCACCGGAACCTTGAGCGCCTCCCGCGCGAGATAGTCCAGCTCGAGGTTCGGGTTGTCCGAGATCGGGCTGGAGGGGGTCGGCGAGGTCCAGGCGGTAAGCTCGGTGCGGCGAGCCTCGAGGCGGAGCCGGCACATGTGGAATGGATCGCTCACGAGAATTACGCGCGAGTGCCCGCGAAGTTGCAGCCACCGCGCCACCACCGTCATCGACGTATAGGTCGACCGTCCCTGCGGCGCCACGACGATGGCGCTGTCACGGAGGCCGCGCGCGAGCAGGTAGCCCCGGCTCACCGCGGCCTCGCTCATCGTGTCGCCCCGGCCCACGCCGCCCGTCACGATGATGCGCGGCGCGAGGTGGTCGCGGTACAGCTCGACGGCGTGGTCGAGCCGCGCCCGCAGCACCGGCGAGGGCCGCCCGTTGTACTGCGCGGCGCCGAGGACGACGATCGCGTCGGCGGGCCGGCGCTGGTCCTGCTGACTCACGACCAGCACCATGACGAGGGCGACGGTGTACGCGATCCCGGCGACGAGGAGCAGGACGCCGAGCAGTCGGACGACGCCGCGGATGAGGCGGGGCACGCCCTGAAGCTACCGTCCGTTTCCGCTCACGACAATTCGACTCACCCGAGGTCGAACGTCTGCCCGTGCGCCGGCACGTGCACCTCGGCCACTCCCTCCTCGCGAAGGATGGTCGCCATCGTCTCGAGCGCGGAGGGTTCGCCGTGGACACAGAAGGCGCGGCGGATCGGCCCGCCGAGCGCCTTGACCCAGGCGCGCAGCTCGTTGCGGTCGGCGTGGGCCGAATAGCCGCCGATCGTCTCCGTCTCGGCTCGCACCTCGTGGGGCTCGCCGAAGATCTTCACCGTCCGGGCGCCGTCCTGAATCCGGCGTCCCAGCGTTCCCTCCGCCTGAAAGCCGACGAAGAGCACCAGCGAACGATGGTCCCCGATGTGGTTCGCGAGATGGTGCAGGATGCGGCCGTTCTCCGCCATGCCCGACGCCGCGATGATGACCGCGGGTCCCGTGAGCCGGTTGAGCTTCTTCGAGTCCTCGACGTCGCGCACGTAGCTCAGAAGCGGCACGTCGAAGAGCGGCGCGCCGGACTCGACGAGCACTTCGCTCCGGTCGAAGCTTTCGGGATGGAGCCGGAAGACGCTCGTCACGTCCACCGCGAGCGGGCTGTCGACGTAGACCGGAATGCGCGGGATGCGGCCGTCGCGGAAGAGCTGGTTGATGCTGTAGATCAGCTCCTGTGCCCTCCCGACCGCGAAGGCGGGCACCAGCACCTTGCCGCCGCGCGCCGCGGTGCGGCGGATGGCCTCGCCCAGGCGCTCCTCGGAGCCTGCCACCGATTCGTGGTCCCGTTCGGCGTAGGTGGACTCGATGATGAGCGTGTCGATCGGTCCGGACGGCGGCTCCGGGTCGCGGATGATCGGAAGGCCGGTGCGCCCGATGTCGCCCGAGAAGACGAGCCGGTGCGGGCCGCCCTCGGCGATCCGGAGATCGACCGTCGCGGACCCCAGGATGTGCCCCGCGTCCAGATACTCGAGCGAGAGGTGCTTCCGCACGTGGTAGATGCGGTGATAGGGCACCGCCACCATGAGCTTCTGCACCCGCACCGCGTCCGCCATCGTGTAGAGCGGGCGCGCGTCGGGGCCCGCGCGGCCGCGCCGCTCGAGGTACTCGAAGTCCTTCTCCTGAATGTGCGCCGAGTCGGCGAGCATCACCGCGCAGAGATCGCGCGTCGCCGGCGTCACCACGACGGGGCCGTGGAATCCCTGGTTGGCCAGGAGCGGCAGGCGGCCGGTGTGATCGATGTGCGCGTGACTCACGATCACCGAGTCGATCCGCCGCGCGTCGAACGGCAGCTCGGCATTCAGCCGGCGGGCGTCGGTCCGGTGGCCCTGGAAGAGCCCGGCATCGAGGAGGATCCGGGCGCCCGCGGCCTCGAGCAGATGCATCGAGCCGGTGACCTGGCCCGCGGCGCCCCAGAAGGTCAGGCGGATCGGCGTCGTCACCGGGTACCGAAGAGGCGGTCGCCGGCGTCGCCCAGGCCGGGGAGGATGTAGCCGGCGGGGCTCAGCTGGCGGTCGAGCGCCGCCGCGAAGACCGGCACGTCGGGATGCGCCTCCAGCATGCGCGCGGCACCCTCGGGCGCCGCGACGAGACAGAGGAACCGGATCCGCCGCGCGCCCGCATCCTTGAGCGCGCCCACCGCGGCCACCGCGCTGCCGCCGGTCGCGAGCATCGGATCGAGCACGAAGAAGTCGCGCTCGATCTCGTCGGCCGGAATCTTGAAGTAGTAGTCCACCGGCCGGAGCGTGTCGTGATCGCGGTAGAGCCCGATGTGACCCACGCGCGCCGACGGGATGAGCTGCGCGATTCCCTCCACCATGCCGAGCCCCGCGCGCAGGATCGGCACCAGCGTGAGCTTCTTCCCCGAGACCTGGATGCCTTCCATCGTCTCGAGCGGGGTGTCGATCGTGACCGGCTCCGTCGAGAGATCCTTCGTGACCTCGTAGGCCATGAGCGTCGCGATCTCGTTCACCAGCTGCTTGAAGTCCCGCGTGGTGGTGCGGCGGTCGCGCAGGATGGTGAGCTTGTGCTGGATGAGCGGGTGCGAGAGCACCGTGAGGTTGGGGAGGTTCCGGGGCGGCATGGGCGGGAATATAGCGGCGCGAGGCGGGCCGGAACCCG
>JAICUF010000141.1 GCA_025935995.1 Gemmatimonadales bacterium | reverse complement strand
CGCACGCATCCCCGCCGCGGCGACGGCCGACGAGCGCCGCGTGATCCGTCAGGGATACGCCGGGCTCCTCTGGTCGCAGCAGTTCTACAACTACATCGTCGAGCAGTGGCTCGAGGGCGATCCCGCCTCGCCGCCTCCGCCGGCGGCCCGCCTGAGCGGACGGAATCACGACTGGACCCACCTCTACAATCGCGACGTGATCTCGATGCCGGATACCTGGGAGTATCCCTGGTACGCCGCCTGGGACCTCGCCTTCCACATGATTCCGTTCGCGGTGCTCGACCAGGACTTCGCCAAGCGCCAGCTCCTGCTCTTCCTCCGCGAGTGGTACATGCACCCGAACGGCCAGTTGCCCGCCTACGAGTTCGCGCTGGGGGACGTCAATCCGCCGGTCCACGCCTGGGCCTGCTGGCGGGTGTACAAGATGACGGGGCCCCGCGGCGAGCGCGACCTCGATTTCCTCGCGCGCTCGTTCCAGAAGCTGCTGATGAACTTCACCTGGTGGGTGAACCGGAAGGATGTCGGTGGTCGGCACATCTTCGCGGGCGGCTTCCTCGGACTCGACAACATCGGCGTCTTCGACCGCTCGCGCCCGCTGCCGGGCGGCGGCACGCTCGAACAGGCGGACGGCACCGCCTGGATGGCCTTCTTCTGCGGCACGATGCTCTCGATGGCGCTCGAGCTCGCGAGCCACGACCCGGTGTACGAGGACATGGCCTCCAAGTTCTTCGAGCATTTCATCGCCATCGTCGACGCGATGAATGCCGTCGGAACCGCGGGACTCTGGGACGAGGAGGACGGCTTCTACTACGACGAGCTGCACGTGGACGGCACCGAGCGTCCGCTCCGCATCCGGTCGCTGGTGGGGATCATTCCCCTCTTCGCCTGCGAGGTGCTGGAGCAGGAGACGATCGACCGGCTCCCCGGCTTTGCGCGGCGGACGGCCTGGTTCCTCGCCAACCGTCCCGACCTGTCGCGGCACACCTCGTACATGTCGTCGCGCGGCGACGGAAGCCATGGGCACCGGCTCCTCGCCGTGCCGTCCCGCGAGCGGCTGGAGCGGGTGCTGCGCTACCTGCTCGACGAGGACGAGTTCCTCTCGCCCTGGGGCATCCGCTCGGTCTCGAAAGTCCACGCGGACCATCCCTTCGTGCTCGAGGCCGGCGGCATGACGTACCGCGTGGACTACGAGCCCGGCGAGGGGACTACCCGGCTGTTCGGCGGAAACTCGAACTGGCGCGGTCCGGTCTGGCTGCCGCTCAACTATCTGCTGATCGAGGCCCTCGAGCGGTATCACCACTTCTATGGCGACGAGCTGACCGTCGAGTGCCCGACCGGCTCCGGCCGGCGCGTCTCGCTGGCCGGCGTGGCGGAGGAGCTGCAGCGGCGACTCGCGTCGCTCTTCCTGGCGGGGCCCGACGGCGGTCGCCCCCTCCACGGCGGCGACCGCCGCTACGCCGACGATCCCCACTGGCGCGAGCTCCTGCTCTTTCATGAGTACTTTCATGCGGAGGAGGGCCGCGGCCTCGGCGCGAGCCACCAGACCGGCTGGACCGCACTCATCACCGGCATCCTGACCGATCTCGCCGAGCGAAGGAATCCATGACGACGACGCTTTCAATCGACATCGGCGGCAGCGGCCTCAAGGCCTCCGTCCTCGACGACGCAGGACAGTTTCTGGTGCCGCCCGAGCGGCTGGACACGCCGCGCCCGCTCGATCCGGAGCGGCTCATGGACGCGCTCCGCGATCTCGTCCGCCCGCTGCCGCGCTGGGACCGGATCTCCGCCGGCTTTCCCGGCGTCGTAAGGAAGGGCGTCATCCGGACTGCCGCGAACCTCGGCACCGAGGCCTTCCGGGGCTTCGACCTTGCCGCCGCGCTGGCCGAGGCCTTCGCCGCTCCCGCCCGCGTGGCCAACGACGCCGAAGTGCAGGGGCTCGCCGCCGTGAGCGGCAAAGGCGTGGAGCTGGTCATCACCCTTGGCACGGGGTTCGGCTCGGCGCTCTTTGCCGATGGCCGTCCCTGCGCCCATCTCGAGATCGGGCATCACGAGTTCCGGAAAGGCCGCACCTACGAGGAAGCGCTGGGCGAGGCCGCGCTGGAGCATGCGGGGAAGCGGAAATGGCGGCGCCGCGTCGACCGCGCCATCGAGCAGCTCCGGGTCCTCACCGACTTCGATCATCTCTATATCGGCGGCGGCAACGCGCGGCACCTCAAGGCCGATGCACTGCCGCCCGACGTCTCCACCGTGGACAACACCGACGGTATCCTGGGCGGCTTCCGCCTGTGGCAGCCGGACACTCCCTGACCGAGGAACCCAATGGCCGACAACGTACGGACCGAAGAACACAAGGTGAGCGGCGAAGGACTGGTGGCTCGCGTCAAGGAGCTCATCCGCGAAGGCAACGTACGGCGCATCATCGTGAAGAACGACGAGGGGCGAAGCATCCTCGAGATTCCCCTCACACTGGGCGTCGTCGGCGCCGTGCTGATGCCGGTCTTCGTCGCCCTCGGCGCGATCGCGGCGCTCGCCTCGCACTACACGCTGGTGGTCGAGAAGGACGCCTGATCGCGGCGCCGTCACTTTTTCGTCTCGTTTCCGTATGGAACATCAGTCTGCACGGAGAGGACGAATCATGACGGTGCGCGAGTGGGCGGGGTGGGCGCGCCTCGGGGCCGGCCTCCGTCGGAACCGGGGCCCCATCCTCATGGGAAGCGTCCTCGCAGTTCTCCTTCTATCGTTCAGCTGGGCCGAGAGTTGCGGCTTCGAAGGTTGCCCATCCGCGCGCTCGATCCAGGCCTTCCGCCCCTCCGAGGGGAGCCGGGTTCTCGACCGGTCCGGCCGCACGCTGGGCCGCCTCACGTACGTGCGGCGCGTGAACGTTCCCCTGTCCCGGGTACCGCGTCAGGTACGGGCCGCCTTCATCGCGGTCGAGGATCGCCGCTTCTACGATCACCACGGCGTCGACTGGCGCAGCGCGCTCCGCGCCAGCTGGCGGAACCTCCGGAGTCTGGGCGTCGAGGAAGGGTTCAGCACCATCACGATGCAGGTGGTGCGGAACGCGTTCATTCCGGAGATGGCCGGCGAGCGGAGTCTCCGGCGGAAGCTCATCGAGATCGCCATGGCCTACCGGCTGGAGGCGAACCTCAGCAAGCAGCAGATCCTCGAGCTCTATCTCAACGTCATCTACTTCGGCAACGGGACTTACGGCGTGGAGGCCGCGAGCCGCGACCTCTTCGGCAAGAGCGTGGACCAGCTCACGCTGGCCGAGGCCGCCACGCTGGCGGGACTCCCGAAGGCGCCGTCGGCCTACGCGCCCCGGCGGCATCCCGACCGTGCGACGGACCGGCGAAACGTGGTGCTCGCGCTCATGGTCCAGCAGCGCTACATCTCGCGCGCCGCGGCGGAGGCGGCGGCGGACGAGCCGCTCGAGCTGTCCGAGGATGAATGGCGGCCGCCGGAAGACGCCTCCGCCGCGCTCGATCCGGTCCGGATCTTCGTCGATTCGGTGCTGGGCGACCGCGCGCACGGCCAGGATGTCGTCGTCCGCACGTCGCTCGACGGCCGCGCGCAGCGCGCCGCGGAAGCGGCGGTGCGCACGCAGGCGGCGCGGATCGAGCGGAACGCGGGCGAGGACGGTGTCGAGGGAGCCATGGTCGCGATCGACCCGCGCAACGGCGAGATCCGGGCACTCGTCGGCGGCCGCAGCTACGCGCGCCACGGCTTCAATCGTGCTCTCGCGGCACGACGCCAGCCCGGCTCCGCCTTCAAGCCGTTCGTCTACGCCGCGGCCCTTGCCGCGGGGGTGAGCCCCGCGACCATCCTCGATGACGAGCCGATCGAGGTGGAACAGAACGGCACCACCTGGACACCGTCCAACTACGACGACGACTACGCCGGACCCGTCACGCTGCGACGCGCGCTCATGCGTTCCGCCAACGCCGCGACGGTCCGCCTCGCGCTGGCCGTCGGGACCCGGCGGGTGATGGACATGGCGCACCGGGCCGGCGTCGCCTCGCCGATGCAGGACGTGCCGTCGCTCGCGCTCGGGGCGCTCGACGTCACGCCGCTGGAGCTGGTGACCGCCTACGCGCCCTTCGCCAACGGCGGCTTCCGCGTGCAGCCGTCGATCGTCCGCCGGATCGAAACGACCGACGGGCACATGCTCTGGCAGCGGCCCGCCGCCGCGCGCGTCGCCGTCCTCGACGAGCGTGACGCCTTCGAGCTGACGTCGATGCTGCAGTCAGTGGTGGACGGTGGGACCGGGCGGGCCATCCGTGACCTCGGCGTACGCGGACCGGTGGCGGGCAAGACCGGCACCACGAACGACGGCAACGACGTCTGGTTCGTGGGCTACACGCCGACCGTGATCGCGGGCTTCTGGTTCGGCTACGACACGCCGCACTCGCTCGGCTACGGCGCATCCGGTGGCCGCCTAGCGGCGCCGGCATGGGCATCGTTCTATCTGCACGGATGGCGGGAAGGCCTCGGCACCGGCTGGCGGGCCCCGGCCGGGCTCGTGAGCGTCACGATCGACGCCACCAACGGCCAGCTCGCCGGCGAGTGGTGCCCCATCACTCAGCGCGAGTGGTTCCGGAGCGGCGCCGAGCCCACCGAGCTCTGCCGCGAGCACGGAGAACCGTTCGACATGCAGCTGGAGGAGATCGCACGGCGCGTCCAGCGCACGCTCCGGCGGGTCTTCCACTTCTAGCCGCTCGCGGCGGTCACATGTCACGGCGCCGGCGCGGGCGCCCGCCTAATCTGGCTCGCCAATTCGAACGAGGTGCAGCATGGCGAGCAGCGAAGACGCGCCGCGCGAGGAGCGCCGGCGCACGACGACGAGACAATGGACGGGTCCCGAGCGGCGCAGCCGCTTCGCGGCGGGCGCGGGCGGACAGCTCCTTGAGCGCGGCGAAGGCGCCGCCGACCCCGTCGGCGCGCTGGGCGACGACGCCGACGCCTTCTCCACCCGCGGGGAATCAGGCACCAACATCGGCGGACGCTACGGCGGCCCCGCGCACGAGCCGGGCGGCAATCCCAACCGCGGCGACGAACCCGATCACATCGACGGCGGTACCGGCGGCGAAGGGGGCTTCGGCACCCTGGCCGGCGGCATCTACAAGGGCGAGGGATCGTCCGATGATGCCCCGAGCTCCGATGAGTGGACCCGGCACGGCGGCCCGGTCTCGGGTGCCACCGGACACGAGGGCTTCGATTTCGACGGCGAAAACACTTGGGGCGAAAGCCAGCGGAGACGCGAATGAGCTCGATCTATGACACCGTGAAGCAGCAGCTCGGCTCGGGCGGCATCGACCGCATCAGCCAGCAGCTCGGCATTCCCCCCGAGCAGGCCCAGGCCGCCGTCGCGGCGGCGATTCCGATGGTGATGGGCGGCATGGCCCGCCAGGCGGCACAGCCCGGTGGCGCGGAGGCGATCCACCAGGCGGTGGAGACCCACGCCGCGATGCCCGCGGCCGATCCGGGCCTGCTGCACGGGGGCGCCGGAGGCGGCGGCCTCATCGGCCGCATCCTGGGAAACCACCACGAGCAGGTG
>JAICUF010000169.1 GCA_025935995.1 Gemmatimonadales bacterium | reverse complement strand
TGATCTCGCGGGACGCGTAGTTGATCATCGACATGGGCGGGGGGTTCCTCAGGCTCCGAAGAGTTTGTCGATTTCGTCTTCCGCGTCGCCCAGAAAACCGCTTTCCACCCGGGGCGCGTCGGTCCGGGTCCTGCCGAACATTTCGGTGAATACCTTGTTGAGATCCTGCACCGTGGCGCGGACGCGCAGCTTGACGAGTCCGAGCGTCGTCCGGTTGTCGAAGAGCACCACCAGGATCACGCGCCGCGCGATGTCGGCGAGATACATCGATTCCCGCTCGCCCTGATGGAAGAGGGCGCCGAACTCGGGCTCGCCCAGCATGCGGGCCAGCTGGTCGTTCGCGCTGAAGTCGGCGGCGGTGAGCGATGCAAAGGCCGTCGGATCGAAGGCCGGCGGCTCGCCCGCGGTCGCGACGAGCTGGCCCGTGCGATCGACGATCAGCGCGGTGCGCGCATTGGACTCCCGGAGGAAGCCGGTCAGGATGCCGTCGATGCGGCGGGCATCGTCCTCGCCGAACGACCAGCTCGAAGCGCCTGATGTCATCCGCTCAGCCGAGACTGGCTTCCATCCGGCGCACGATCCCGAGCGCGCGGCGGCGGAGCATGGGGCGGGTCTCCCAGGCGAGATAATCGCGGAGGAGGCGCACGGTCTCGATGCCGCTCTGGCCCGCGAGGAAGCCCAGCGCCGCGAGCCGGCGGAGCGGCCGCGGGCTGAAGAGGTCCCGCCGATGCTGCACCAGCCGCCGCTGGGCAAAGACCCACCCACCCACGACGCCCGCCGCGGCGGCGCCGACAAAGACCCGCGTGCGCGCACCCATCAGCGCAGCTCCTGGCGTGCGACGAGCGCGTGCGCGAGCGTCACGCCGTCCACGTACTCGAGGTCTCCCCCCATGGGGAGGCCGCGCGCGAGCCGTGTGACCCGTACCGCCATGGCCGAGAGGAGCTGCTGGATGTAGGTGGCCGTCACCTCGCCCTCCATGGATGGGTTGGTCGCGAGGATGACCTCGCGGACCCCGTCCTCCCGCACACGCCGTACCAGCGCCTCGATCCGGAGCGCTTCAGGGCCGATGCCGTCGAGCGGCGAGAGCCGGCCGCCCAGAACATGATACCGGCCGCGGAATTCCGTCGCCCGGTCGACCACGGCGACGGCGGAGGCGTCCTCGACGACGCACATGAGGGCCGCGTCCCGCCGCGGATCCCGGCAGATCGCGCAGGGCTGCTCCTCCGTCAGATTGCCGCAGCTCTCGCAGGGTCCCACCCGCTCCGCCACCGCGTCGAGGGCCCGTGCCAGGCGGGACGTCTGCCCCGCCGGCTGCTGCAGCAGATGGTAGGTGAGGCGCTGCGCCGTCTTGCGGCCGATCCCGGGCAGCCGGGCCAGCTCGGTGACCAGCTCCTCGATGGCGCCCACCGTCAGAGGGCAGGCGGAAACGGAAGGGGCGGCATCTTCCGCATCTCGCTCTGCATCAGCTCCCCCGCGCGTCGCTGGGCTTCGGCCACCGCGCCGAGCACGAGATCGGCGAGCAGTTCGGCGTCGCGGCCCTCGAAGGCGGCGGGGTCGATCGCGATGGACCGCACGGTGCCGCGCCCGTCCGCCGTAACGCGCACCATGCCGCCGCCGGCCGAGGTCTCGATCACCCGGCCGGCAAGATCGCTCTGAATCTGGGCCAGCTTGCCCTGGACCTGCTGGCCGAGCTGGAACAGCTGCTGAAAGTCCGCCATGACGATCCGGTCTTCCGACATATGGTCAGGCGGCGCGGCGCGCCGCACCGTTATTCGACGATCTCCAAATCTAACTCATCCGCGGCTGCATCGAGGGTCGGATCCTTGGCGCGGAACCCCTTCAGTCGGTCCGCCCGGATGCTCGCATCCGAGATGCGGCGGGTGCGGGGATCGGGCGCCGGCGCCACCGCCGCGCCGCCGAGGCGGACACGCACAGGCGCGGCGACGGCCCGGCCGATCACGCCCTCGATCACGCCGGCCTGCTGCTCCAGCCGCTCGAGGAAGAGCGGGTTGGGCTCGGTGAGCGCGAGCGAAACCACCGGCGGAGCCACCGCAGCGACGGCCGTCCCCGCGAGCGCCTCGGCCAGGAACCGACTCTCGCCGCGGACGGCGGCGACGACATCGGCCCAGCGGTCCCGGAGGGATTCCAGCGTGAAGGCAAGGCCGGCGATCGCGGGTGCAGCGGCGGACGCAGCGGGCCCATCCGATGGAATCGACGCGCCGGACGAAGCGGCCGTCGGCGTCGCGTCGGTGGCACGGCGGGTGGGAGTCGAGGGAACGCCGGACGGCGTGCCCGGGACCGGCGTCGTCCGCGGGGCGCGCGGGGCCGGCGACCCGACGCCACCGGACGCCAGCACGCGCTCGAGGTCCACGACGCGATCCAGCATGGTCCAGCGCAGGAGCACCGTCTCCACGACGAGGCGCGCGTTGGCACTCCGCCGGATCGCGGGCTCGTTGTCGGTCAGGAGCCGGAGCATGCGGAGCACGTCGCCCGGCTGCAGCTGAACGGCGTGGCGCTGCAGCAGCTCGCGCATCGACTCGGTGAGGCCCTCGGGGTCGGCACCGACCTGTATCATGAGGAGTGCCCGGAGCATTTCCCCCGCCCCTGCCATGAACTCCCCGAGGTCGGCACCGGCCTCCATGAGCCGCTCGATCAGCGGGAAGATGGCGGCCGGCGTGCGCCCCGCCACCGCGGCCAGGAGCGAGGCGTAGACTTCGTCGCCCACGAGGCCGAGCACCTCCCGCACGCGGTCGGCCGTCACCGCGCCCTCGCCAAAGCTCAGGCACTGGTCGAGCACCGAGAGGGCGTCGCGCATCCCGCCGTCGGCGTGACGGGCGATGAGCGTGAGGGCGTCGTCGTCGGCGGCAAGCTGCTCCGCCGCGAGCACTGCCCGGAGACGGTCGCGGATGGCCGTCGGCCCGATCCGCCGGAAGTCGAAGCGCTGCAGGCGCGAGAGCACGGGGGCAGCCGTCGCCGCGATCTTCTGCGGCTCGGTCGTGGCAAAGACGAAGACCACGCCCGGAGGCGGCTCCTCCAGGATCTTGAGGAGCGCGTTCCACGCCTCGCGCGTGAGCATGTGCGCCTCGTCCACGATGTAGACCTTGTGGTGGCCTTCCTCCGACGCGGCGTACATCGCCCGCTCGCGGAGGTCGCGGGCGTCGTCCACGCCGCGATTGCTGGCGGCGTCGATCTCGATCACGTCGAGATTGGCCGATCCGTTCCAGATCCTGGTGCAGCTCGCGCATTCGCCGCACGGCTCGCCCTCGGCATCGCGGTGGGCGCAGTTGAGCGCCATGGCGAGAATCCGGGCGGCGGTCGTCTTCCCCACGCCCCGCGGACCCGTGAGCAGGTACCCGTGGCCGATCCGGTCGCGGGCCACGGCGCCGCGCAGCACCGCGGTCACGTGATCCTGAACCAGCAGGTCGGCAAAGCGCCGGGGACGGTAGCGACGGGCGAGAGCTATGGACATGGAGGCGGCAGGGGAAAAGAGAAGTGCCTCAGGCTACCCGAAGCGACACCGGGCATCGCTTAGCGCTGCTACCGGCAAGGTCCTGACGCGGTTCGCGCGCCGGCGCCCTTCGGACCTGAGGCGGAGGGAATATATACCGGCGGC
>JAICUF010000100.1 GCA_025935995.1 Gemmatimonadales bacterium | reverse complement strand
GGCGTCGACGGTGGTCTTCATGTTGGGCAGGCCGCGCTTTTCGGCTTCCGCGTGCCAGGCCTCGGAGTAACCGTCGCCGTTGAAGATCACGCGCTTGTGCTGCTTGATGATGTCCGACAGCAGCGACTGCAGCGACTTGTTGAAGTCCTTGCCGGCCTTGGCGTCGGCCTCGAGCTTGGTGGCGATGTAATCCAGCGACTCGGCCACGATGGTGTTGAGCACGGTGTTGGGCCAGGCGATGCTGGCGCTCGAGCCCACGGCGCGGAACTCGAACTTGTTGCCGGTGAACGCGAAGGGCGACGTGCGATTCCGGTCGCCCGAGTGGCGCGGGAGCTGCGGCAGCGAGCGCGCCCCCAGGTCGAGGGTGCCGCCCCGGATGGTGCGCTTCGGCAGCCCCTTCTCCACCTGCGCCAGAATGTCCGACAGCATGCTGCCGAGGAAGATCGAGATGATCGCCGGCGGCGCCTCGTTGGCGCCGAGCCGGTGCTCGTTGGCGGCGGAGGTGATCGCCGAGCGCAGCAGGTCGGCATGGAGATCCACCGCGCGGATCACGGCGCAGAGGAAGACGAGGAACTGCATGTTGGTGTGCGTCTCGTCCTGCGGGTCGAGGAGGTTGACGCCGGTGTCGGTGGACATCGACCAGTTGTTGTGCTTGCCCGACCCGTTGACGCCGGCGAACGGCTTCTCGTGCAGCAGGGCCTGCAGCCCGTAGCGCGGCGCCACGCGCTTGATCGTCTCCATCAGGACCATCTGATGGTCGCTCGCGATGTGGCTCTCCTCGAACAGCGGCGCGATCTCGTACTGCCCCGGCGCCACCTCGTTGTGCCGCGTCTTGACCGGCACGCCCACGCGGTAGAGCTCGCGCTCCACTTCCGACATGAACGCGAGGACCCGCGGCGGGATGGTGCCGAAGTAGTGGTCCTCGAGCTGCTGCCCCTTGGGCGGCCTGGCGCCGAAGAGGGTGCGCTCGCAGGTGAGGAGGTCGGGCCGGTCGTAGTAGAGCTCGCGGTCCACCAGGAAGTATTCCTGCTCCGGCCCGACCGTCGTGAAGACGCGGGAGACGCCGGTGTCGGTGCCGAAGAGGCGGAGGATGCGAAGCGCCTGTTCCGACAGCGCCTGCATCGAGCGGAGCAGCGGGAGCTTGGTGTCGAGCGCCTCGCCGGTCCACGAGACGAAGGCGGTGGGGATGCAGAGGGTGACGTTGTTCTCGCCCCGCATGAGGAAGGCGGGGCTCGTGGGATCCCACGCGGTGTAGCCGCGCGCCTCGAAGGTGGCGCGGAGCCCGCCGCTCGGGAAGCTCGACGCGTCCGGCTCGCCCTGCACGAGGTCGGTGCCGGAGAAGTTGAACATCACGCCGCCCGCGCCATCGGGCGCGATGAGCGAGTCGTGCTTCTCCGCCGTGAGACCGGTGAGGGGCTGGAACCAGTGCGTGAAGTGGGTGGCGCCGTTCTCGATCGCCCAGTCCTTCATCGTCGCCGCCACTACCCCGGCCACCTTGGGATCCAGCGCCTCGCCGCGTTCGATCGTTCGCATGAGGCTCTTGACGACGTCCTTCGGGAGTCGCTGGCGCATGAGCCGCCAGGAGAAGACGTCGGCGCCGAACATGCTGTCGATACGGGCGGGAGTGGTGCCGGGGGCGATTCCATTGGAGGCAGGCGGGGTCACGCGTCGGATCCTCGATGAAGGTGGAGGCGGGCTTCCAAGCGGCGGAATCTATCGTTGCATTCCGCTTTCTGCAATCCGTGCAACGGTGAAGCGTATTCCTGGCAGTACCCCGGGGCCTTTTGGACGCGCGCCCAACTATAAGTGCAATATTTGCACGTTTCCCGGGGCAGCACTGTCAATTCAAATGCGTGAGCAGCACTATTACAGTTTAGCAACAGTATGACAACAGCGCCATCCGGGCACACTCCATCAGTCCCTGACGACCGGCGCGACGTCCCTGCCCTGCTCCATCGCATGCTCGACCTCGAGATTCTGGCGCTGGCGACGGACGGCACTCTCCGCTCCCATCGCGATCACCGTTGCCACGGCGAGCACGCGGTCGCCGGCGCGGTAGAGGAGCTGTGCGTCCTTCCGGCCGACGTCGCCCAGGACCTCGATGCCGTCCCAGTGCTCCGCATGGCCGGCATAGTCCACGTCGAGCCCGAAGTGCAGACTCCAGAAGAACGGCACCGCGTCGAACCGCTCCCGGCGGCCCAGCATGTTCCGCGCGGCCGTCTGCCCCTGGCGTTCGGCGACCACCCAGTGCTCCACGCGAATCGGCTGACCGCTGTGGGGATCGGGCCACCGCGCGATATCGCCCGCGGCATAGACGCCGGGGGCGCTCGTCTCCAGGTACTCGTTGACCTTCACGCCGCGATCCTGCTCCAGTCCCGCCGACTCCGCGAGCTCCAGGCGGGGCCGGACGCCGATGCCCGCCACGACGAGCTCGGCCGCCACGCGGCCGCCGCTCTCCAGCGCGACCGCTCCCTTTTCGATGCGCGCCGGCTTCTCGCCCAGATGGAAGACCACGCCGTTCGCCTCGTGCTCCGCCTGGATCGCCCGGCCGAGCTCAGGGCCGAGGATGCGCTCGAGCGGGAGGGCGTCAGGGGCGATCACGTGCACCTCGAGCCCGCGCGCCCTCAGGGACGCCGCCACTTCGAGGCCGATGAAGCTGGCGCCGAGCACCGCGGCGCGGTGTCGTCCTTCCGCGGCGCGGATGATCGCGCGGCTGTCGGCGACGGTGCGGAGATAGTGGACCTCCCCTTCGACCGGGATGCCGAGCCGGTTGGGCTCGGCGCCGGTGGCGAGGAGCAGCGAATCGAACGGGAGGCGGCGGCCGTCGTCCAGCTCCACGGCGCGGTCCTCCCGGTTGATGGCGCGCGCCCGCGCGCGCACGATCTCGATCCGATGCTCCTCGTAGAACGAGGGCGGATGCAGCGGGATCCACTCCTCCGGCGCATGTCCCGCGAGATAGTCCTTGGACAGATTGGGCCGGTCGCAGGGCGCGTCCGGATCGCCGTCCACCACGGTGATCGAGCCGTCGAACCCCTCGCGGCGGAGCGTTTCCGCCGCGGCGTTGCCGGCGGCACCGGCGCCCACGATCACGAAGCGGCGGGCGGCGCCGGCAGCCACCGCAGGCACGCGCGGCTCCAGCTGCTCCGCCACCCGCACGCGATCGCCCGTGCGCTCCACGCGCCAGCAGGGGAGATCGTGCAGCGCGGGCATCCGGAGTCTCCGCCCGGTCCGGAGATCGAAGCAGGCGTGGTGCCAGGGACAGCGCACCGTGTCGCCCACCATGATGCCTTCGGCGAGCGGCCCGCCGTAGTGGGAGCAGGTGGCGCCGATCGCGAACCATTCCTCGCCGCGGCGCGCGAGGAGGACGGCCTCGTCGCCCACATGTCCCGCGATCATGCCGCCATCGGCCACGTCGGCGGCCGCGATGCCGGCCGCGAGGTCGGGTCCGGGCGGTGGTCCCTGCTGTTCAGCCACGGCGTCCTCCGGTGCGAACGTGAATGGTGTGCGATACCACCGGCGGCGACTCGCCGGTGTGGAAGGCGCGGGCCCGCGCCTCGGTGCGGCGGTCGGCCATGGTGGCCCGGGCGTGCTGCCGCATGTGCTCGCCCCATGACTCCGAGACGAACGTCTCGAGATAGCGGTCGGGCTCGCTCGTGTCGTGGTAGAGTCCCCACGTGATGCCGCCGTCCCGGCGGCGGAGCTGGCCGACCTCCTCCATGGCCGCGACGAAGGCGTCGGCGTGCTCGGGCGGCACCCGGTATTCCACGGTGACGAGCACCGGTCCGGCGTCGGGGTCGACGCCGGCGGCGCCCTCGGGCACGCGCCAGTGCCCCGAGGGCGAGAGGTCCAGCCCTTCGCCCGCGGCGATCCGGAAGCGGCGCGTGGCGAGGAGCCCGGCGAGCATCGCGGCCGCGGCGGCGCTCAGCGCCGTCCGCAGCCCGAACGCCGAGGCGACCGTCCCCCACAGCGCGGCGCCGACGGCGATCCCGCCCATGTAGACGAGGACATACACGGAGAGCATGCGCGCCCGGGCCCAGTCGGGCGAGGCGCGCTGCGTCGAGACGTTGAAGAGCGACATCCCCGACATCCAGGCGAAGCCGCATGCGACCAGCGTCACGCCGAGGAGCGGGACGCTCCGCACCCAGCCAAGGGTGAGGGTGGCGCCGGCGTAGACGACGGTCGAGACGCCGACGATGCGGTCGGTGGAATAGCGCGCGCGAACGTGGCCCAGGAGCGCGCCGCCGATGATGGCACCGACGCCCAGGCAGCCGAGCAGCAGTCCGTAGCCCACGGCGCCGAGCCCGAGCTCGTGGCGCGCGAGGACGGGGAGGAGCGCCCAGAGGGCGCTCGCGCCGAAGATGAACGCGGCACACCGCGTCAGGACGTTCCGGACGGCGGGGGCGTGGCGGAGATAGCGCACCCCCGCCCGCATCGCGCCCGCGACCCGCTCGGCCGGCATGACCGTTTCGCGCGGCTCCTTCCGCCAGGCACGCAGCACGAGCACGACGGCCACGAACGAGGCGGCGTTGAGCAGAAACACGCCGCCGGAACCGATCGCCGCGACAAGGAGGCCGCCGATGGCGGGCCCGATCGCGCGCGCGATGTTGGTGGCGATGCCGTTGAGCGCGACCGCCTCCGTCAGCTCGGCGGGCGGCACGAGGTCCGGCGTCGTCGCCTGCCAGGCCGGCGTATTGAGCGCGACGCCGAGCCCCAGGTTGAACGTCAGAAAGAGGAGGAGCCAGGGCGTCATGGCCCCGCTCACCGTGAGCAGGCCGAGCACCGCGGCGGCGCCCAGCATCCAGCTCTGGGTGATGAGGAGGAGCCGCCGGCGGTCGACGATGTCGGCGAGCGCGCCCGCGGGAAGGGCCAGGAAGAGCACCGGCAGGCTGGTCGCCGTCTGCATGAGGGCGACCATCAGCGTCGACGTGCTGAGCGACGTCATGAGCCAGGCCGCCGCCGTGTCGTGCATCCAGGTGCCGACGCCCGATGCGACGGTGGCGAGCCAGAGCGCCCGGAACACGGGGCGCCGGAGGGGGATCCACGCCGACTGGAGCGGCGGGTCGAGCGGAACGGCGTCGGCCATGAAGTCTCCTGTCCCCGAATGGAGTGGGGGTCGGGACCGAAGTCAATCGCGCGTCAACGCAACCAAACCGGGCCGAAATCCGTCAGAGGGTAACAGGACCCCTGATTCGACCCGAGCCGGATTCCGAATGCGCCGAACCGCCGTCCTCACGCTCCCTTTCCTTTTCATCGTTTCGATTCGCGGCCATGCCCAGGGGGCCGGTCACGACGCCGTGCCGTCGGTCGCCGCGGCGCCGCTGGCGGGCGAGATCCATGTCGACGGCCACCTCGACGACGCCGCATGGGCCGCCGCCACGCCGGCCACGCTCGCGACGCAGGTCGATCCCGACGAAGGCAAGCCGCCGACCGAACGCACCGAGTTCCGGGTCGTCGTCTCGCATGATGCGGTCTACATCGGAGCGCGGATGTTCGACCGCGAGCCGGCCCGCATCGCGCGGCGCCTGGGCCGGCGGGACGATCGGCCATCGAGCGACCGGCTCTCGATCCGGATCGATGCGCGGCACGACCATCTCACCGCCTTCCTGTTCGATATCTACCCGGCCGGCAGCAAGGGCGATGCGGCCATCGGCGCCGACGGCAATCAGGACTACTCGTGGGATCCGGTATGGGACCTCGCGACGTCGGTGGATTCGCTGGGGTGGTCGGCGGAGATGCGCATCCCGCTGTCCCAGCTCCGCTACAGCACCGGGAACGACCGGTGGGGCATCCAGCTCGAGCGCTTCATCCAGCGCCGGCAGGAGGACGACGTCTTCTCGTTCGTGCCCAAGAGCGAGCAGGAAGGGGTGAATCGCTATGGGCACCTGACGGGGATGGCGTCGCTCCCGGCCACGCGCCGCCTGGAGGTGGTGCCCTACGCGTCGGCCCGCGCGACCTACGCCACCGTGGACGCGGCCGATCCGTTCCGGAGCAGCCACGACTACACCAGCTCGGCCGGGGCCGACGTCAAGTACGGGATCACGAGCGACCTCACCCTCGACGCCACGATCAACCCCGACTTCGGCCAGGTGGAAGTCGACCCGGCGGTGGTGAATCTCTCGGCGTTCGAGACGGTGTTCGACGAGAAGCGGCCGTTCTTCGTCGAGGGTGCCGATCTCTTCTCCTTCGGCAACATCCGGACGTTCAACTCGTCGGGGACGCCGACGACCTTCTTCTCCCGCCGGATCGGGCGACCGCCGCAGGGATCGGTGAACGCACCGGGAGCCGTCTTCGTGGAACAGCCCGATCAGACCACCATCGCCGCGGCGGCCAAGGTCACCGGCAAGACGCGGAGCGGCTGGTCGATCGCCCTCCTCGACGCCGTGACCCCGACGGAGCACGGGCACTTCCTCGATCCCGACGGCGTGATCCAGGCGACGGCGGTCGAGCCGCTCACCAACTACTTCGTCGGACGCGTGCGGCGGGAGCTTCGCGCTGGCAACACCGTGGTGGGCGGCCTCGTGACCGCGGTCGACCGCTCGCTGGGCGACGACGGCCTCGCCGACGTGCTCCGCTCGCACGCCTACCTGGGCGGCCTCGACTTCAATCACTCGTGGGGCAATCGCACCTGGGCCTTCGACGGCTCGTTCGCGGCGAGCCTCATCCGCGGCAGCGCCGGCGCCATCACGCGGGCCCAGGCCGCGAGCGCGCGCTACTACCAGCGCCCCGACGCGACCGACATCGTGCTCGACCCGACGCGCACCTCGCTCGGCGGTCACGCCGCACAGATCGCGCTGACCAAGCTCTCCGGCCGCCACTGGGGCGGGAACCTCGCCTACCAGGAGAAGAGCCCCGGCTACGAGACCAACGATCTCGGCCTGACCCAGACGGTCAACCGGCGGACGGTGTCGACCGACATTCATTATCAGGAGACGAAGCCGGGCCCGATCTTCCGCGACTACATCGTGGGGCTCCTGAGCGGGAACGGCTGGAACTGGGACGGCGACCACGTCGACAGCTATGTCGGCAACGTGACCAACCTGCGGTTCCGGAATTTCTGGCGCCTCAACACCTTCTCGCAGCACCAGTGGAGCGTGTACGACGACCAGCTCACGCGCGGCGGCCCGCTCGTGAAGCTGCCGGCGCGGAACGACATCAATGCGACGCTCTTCTCCCCCAACCGCGGCCTCGTGTCCCTGAGCGTGAGCGGCGAGCACAACTGGAATCCCGCGGGAGGCCACGCGACGTCGCTCAACGTCAGCGCCACGGTGCATCCGGGACCGAACTTCCAGCTGACGCTGGGGCCGTCGTGGTCGCGGAGCCGCAACGTCTCGCAGTTCGTCCAGGAGGTGCCGGATCCGACCGCGACCGCGACATTCGGCCGGCGGAGCGTCTTCGCGACGATCCGCGAGACCGACCTCGCGCTCGACACGCGCCTCAACTGGACCTTCTCGCCCCGGCTCAGCCTGCAGCTCTACGTGCAGCCGCTGGTGGTGGCGGGCGACTACACCGACTACAAGGAGCTCAGCGCGCCGCGCACCTTCGATTTCACGGTGTACGGGCGCGACGCGGGCACGATCACGCCCGACGGGAACGGCGGCCTGACGGTGGATCCCGACGCCGGCGGGCCGGCCGCCCCGTTCACCGTGGGCGACCACAACTTCAACTTCCGCTCGCTGCGCGCGAATCTCGTCTTCCGCTGGGAATACCGGCCGGGCTCGACGCTGTTCCTCGTGTGGCAGCAGGCGCGCGCCGGCGCCGTGCCGATCGGGACCTTCGACTTCGGCCGCGACGTGGGCGCCATCTTCGACAACCCCGCGACGAACGTGCTCGCGGTGAAGGCGACCTGGTGGCTGGGTCTCTGACGCCCTGAATGCAGAGCGGGCGCCGTCCCGAGAGGGAGGCGCCCGCCGTGCGGCCGTGGATGGCCAGGGACAGAATCGAACTGTCGACACCTGCATTTTCAGTGCAGTGCTCTACCAACTGAGCTACCTGGCCGGGGCGCATAATCTAGCCACGCCGCCGGGGCCGTGGAAGTGCGGCGCGAAGCGCCCCATATTGCAGTTCTGCCGGTCCGACCCGTACCCCCTCGGAGGCTTGTCATGCGCCGTCTCGTTACCGCGCTCGCTGCGCCCGCTCTCCTCGTCGTCACCGCCGTCCACGTCCAGGCCCAGGAGCGCGGCGCCTTCGTCGTGCGTCTGGGCAACGACACCGTCGCCGTCGAACGTTTTGCCCGCACCGACACCCGGCTGGAAGGGGATGTGGTGAGCCGCACGCCGCGCACGACCATCACGCACTACGTGGCGACCCTCGGCCGCGACGGCCGCATTACGCGCTACGAGGCGGCGACCTACGCCGGCGCGGCCGGGCTCGGCGGGCAGCCGATGCGCAACGCCGTCGTGACCGTGGCGGGCGACACCGCGGTGGTACAGCTCCGCCGCCAGGGCTCCGACTCGACGATGACGATGAAGGTGCCGGTGCGTCCCGGCGCCGTCCCGATGCCGCCCCTCACCTTCGCCTTCTACGAGCAGATGGCGCGGCAGGCCCGCCGGGAAAAGCGGGACAGCATGATGGTGGACATGGTCTTCCCGGGCTCGCGGAAAGCGACGCCGACCACGCTGGTCATGCGGCGTGATTCGGCGGTGATCGACCTCTTCGGCCTGCCCGCCACGGCGCGGCTCGACAACATCGGCCGGGTGCTCAACTTCGACGGCCGGCAGACCACCGACAAGGTGCTGGTCGACCGGCTGCCGGACGTGAACGCCGACTCGCTCGCGCGCGTCTTCGGCGCGCGCGAGGCGGCGGGCGGCGCGCTGGGCCAGCTCTCCCCCCGCGACACGGTGCACGTCATGATCGGAAACGCCATGGTGATGGTGGACTACGGCCGTCCGCATCAGCGCGGGCGCACGATCTTCGGCGGGATCGTCCCCTACGGTCAGGTGTGGCGCACCGGCGCGAACGCGGCGACCCAGTTCATGGTCGACCACCCGATCACCATCGGCGGCACCGCGGTGCCGGCGGGGACCTACACGCTCTGGACGCTGCCCACGGCGACCGGCGCGCAGCTCATCATCAACAAGCAGCACGGGCAGTGGGGCACCGAGTACGACCCCGCGCAGGATCTCGTGCGCGTGCCGCTCACCCGCACCGCGCTCGCCGCGCCGGTGGAGCAGTTCACCATGACGGTCGAGCCGTCGGGCGCGTCGGGCGGCACGCTCCGGCTCCAGTGGGAGGGCACCGAGTACTCGATTCCGTTCACCGTGCAGTGACCCAGGCGCGCGAGGCGGGTTCCGGCCCGCCACGCCCCGCGAAATTACCGCCCAATCCGCCCCCGAACCACCCCCACCACACGGTGCTCT
>JAICUF010000170.1 GCA_025935995.1 Gemmatimonadales bacterium | reverse complement strand
TTCACCGGGAACAAGTTCGAGTTCCGCGCCGTGGGCTCGAGCGCCAGCATCGCCTGGCCCAACACGGTGCTCAACACCATCGTGGCCGAGTCGCTCGACGTGATCGCGACGGAGCTGGAGCGCGCGGTGGGAAAGACGCGCACGCCGGCGCGCCTGCAGAGCGCGGTACTCGGCGTGCTCAAGCGCGTCATCCGCGAGCACAAGCGCGTCATCTTCGACGGCGACAACTACAACCCCGAGTGGCACGCCGAAGCGGCGCGGCGCGGCCTGCCCGTGATGGCCGACTCGACCGAGGCGTTCCGGGTGATGAAGGCGAAGAAGAACGGCGAGCTCTTCCGGACGTACGGCGTACTGAGCCGGACCGAGCTCGAGAGCCGGATGCACATCGCGATCGAGAAGTACATCAAGCAGCTCACCATCGAAGCCGAGACGATGGTGTCCATCGCGCGGAGCATGGTCCTGCCGGCGGCGCTCCAGCATCAGGCGCTGGTGGCGGAAGCCGTCGCCGCCACGGACGCGGCGGGCGTGGATTGTCCGGACACACGTGAGGCGCTGGCGGAGTTCGTGACGCACGTATCCGAGCTTCGGAAGGCGACGGCCGCGGTGGAGCACGCCTGCGCCCACCAGGACGACGACCCGTTCCGTCACGCGGCTCACATGGGATCGTCCGTGCGACAGGCGATGGCCCGCCTTCGCTCGGTGGTAGACTACCTCGAAAGTGTGGTCGCGGCCGACCTCTGGCCCATGCCGACGTACCGCGAGCTGCTGCACCTGAAGTAGTCCGGAAAGCCGCCGCTCCCGCGCCACGACAGCCTGTGGCGCCGGCGGCGCCCCGCTCTCCGATGCGCCTCTGTAACTCGTTGACCCGCAATCGCAATCATGGTATCCATTGCTCCCCGTCCGAGTGCACAAGTCTTGCACCGCGCGCGCCGGTCCCGCCTCATCGGAGTTTCTGGTGGTGCCTCACGCCACGATCAACAGTCTGCTCGCCGCGAGCGCGGACCGCGCCCCGGCCGATATCGCCATCGAAGCGCCTGACCGCCGGGCCCTCGCCTTTGACGAGCTCGCGTCCCAGGTCGGCGCCGCCGGTGCCGCCCTCGGCGCGTGCGGGATCGGGCGTGCCGACACCGTCGCCCTCCTGCTTCCGAACGGCCCCGAGGCCGCGACGGCGTTCCTGTCGGTGGCGGGCGTGGCGATCTGTGCCCCGCTCAATCCCGCGTACGGCACCGACGAGCTCGAGTTCTACCTGGGCGACCTCGACGCCGCGGCGCTCGTCATCGGGAGCGAGCTGGACTCCCCCGCGCGCGAAGTGGCGCGGCGAAAGGGAATCCGGGTGATCGACCTGACGCCGACGCCCGATGCCCCGGCCGGCACCTTTCTCCTCGACGGTGCGCTCGCCGGGTCGGCTGCGCTCTCCGCCGCCGCCGCGGACGACATCGCGCTCGTCCTGCACACCTCGGGCACCACGTCCCGTCCCAAGCTCGTTCCGCTCACCCACGCGAATCTCGCGGCCTCCGCACGCCACGTCGGCGGGACGCTTCGCCTGGTACCGGGAGACCGCTGCCTCAACGTCATGCCGCTCTTTCACATTCACGGCCTGGTGGCCGCGACGCTCTCGTCGCTGGCGGCCGGCGCAACGGTGGTGTGCACGCCGGGGTTTCTCGCGCCGCGCTTCTTCGGGTGGATGCGGGCGGCGTCCCCGACGTGGTACACCGCGGTGCCGACCATGCACCAGGCGATCCTGGCTCGCGCGGCGGACGCGGCGGACGTGATCGCCGCGACCCCGCTCCGCTTCATCCGCTCCTCGTCCGCCGCGCTCCCCCGGCCCACCTTGGCGGAGCTGGAGCGCACGTTCGGCGTGCCGGTGATCGAAGCGTACGGGATGACCGAAGCGGCCCATCAGATGGCGAGCAATCCCCTGCCGCCGGCCGAGCGGAAGCCCGGCTCGGTCGGACGCGCCGCGGGACCGGAGATCGCGATCATGGACCCGGCCGGTGCCATCCTGTCCGCGGGCGAGACGGGCGAGGTCGTGATCCGCGGGCCCGACGTCACCGCCGGCTATCTCCGCAATCCCGCCGCGAACGCGTCGGCCTTCACGCGTGGCTGGTTCCGGACGGGCGATCAGGGTCATCTCGATGCCGACGGCTATCTCTATCTGACCGGCCGGCTCAAGGAGATCATCAACCGCGGCGGGGAGAAGGTGGCGCCGCTCGAGGTGGACGAGGCACTGATGAGCCACCCGGCCGTGGCGCAGGCGGTCGCCTTTGCGGTGCCGCATCCCGCGCTCGGCGAGGACGTGGCGGCGGCCGTCGTGCTGCGGCCGGGGCAAACCGCGACCGCGGGCGAGATCCGTGAGGCGGCCGCGTCTCGCCTGGCCTACTTCAAGGTGCCGCGGCAGGTCCTGTTCATGGACGCGCTGCCGAAGGGCCCGACCGGAAAGCCGCAGCGGATCGGCCTCGCCGCGCGGCTCGGCGTGACCGCCGGTGAAGCGCCGCCCCCGCCGACGACGCGGACCCCGCCGGCGACGCCGGTCGAGGAGATTCTCGCTTCCATCTGGGCCGACGTGCTCGGCCGCGAACCGGCGGGCGTCGAGGAGGATTTCTTCGGCGCCGGTGGAGATTCGATGCTCGCGATGCAGTTCGTCATCCAGGTCGGTCGACTGCTCGGCGTCGAGCTTCCGCTGCTCCACTTCTTCGACGCGCCCACCGTGCGCGGGATCGCCGGCGCGGTCGACGCGCGCCTCGCGGGGGCCGCATGAGCGCCCCGGGCGCGCGCCTCCGGAGCGCCGTTGCCGCCGCGGCGGGCGCGGGCCGGACCATGCCATTTCTCGGCGTCTACGATGTGTTCAGCGCGTCGCTGGCCGGGCAGCGGTCGGAGGCGCTCTTCCTGAGCGGGTTCGGCTTCGCGGCGAGCCATTACGGCCTCCCGGACATCGGCTTCATCAGCTGGTCCGACATGGTGGATTTCGCTTCGCGCATCCGCACCGTCCTCCCCGCGCATCACCTCCTGGTCGACATCGACGACGGCTACTGTGATGTCGAGGTGGCGTGCCACGTGGCGGAGCGGCTGGAGCGCGCTGGCATCTCCGGCGTCGTGCTGGAGGACCAGCGGCGCCCCCGCCGCTGCGGTCACTTCGAGGGCAAGCAGATCATGGAGCTCGAAGACTTCCTGCTGAAGCTCGAGCGCGTTCTCGCCGCCCGTGACGAGCTCTTCGTGGTGGCGCGCACCGACGCGGCCGAGCCCGGCGAGGCGTCGCGCCGCGCGCGCGCCTTCGCCGAGGCTGGTGCGGACGCGGTGCTGATCGACGGCGTCCGGGATCTGGCGCTGCTCCGCGGCCTCGCCCCCGAGCTGGGGCGTCCGCTCTTCTTCAACCAGATCGCCGGCGGGAAGTCGCCCCGGTGCAGCCTGGGGGAGCTTCGGCGGAGCGGTGTCACGGGCGCGATCTACAGCACGCCGTGTCTGTTTGCCGCGCAGACGGCCATCGAGGCGGCGCTCGACGCGCTCGAGGCCGAGGACGGCCGGCTCCCGGCGGCCGGACCTGGCCGGGCCGGCGTCGCGGAGTGCACGGCGGTGCTGCAAAGGAATCTGGAGCGGCGCCGGCGGC
>JAICUF010000081.1 GCA_025935995.1 Gemmatimonadales bacterium | reverse complement strand
CGGGTGCACGGGCGGAACTATCACGACTGGTTCCGGAAGGGGGCCGGCGTCGAGGCGCGCTACGACTACCTGTATCCGCCGGAGGAGCTCGCGCCCTGGGTGGAGCGCACGAAGGAGATCGCGCGCGAGGCGGAGGAGACATTCGTGATCACCAACAACCACTACCGCGCGAAGGCGCTGGTGAACGCGGTGATGCTCGAGTCGATGGTGTCGAAGAAGAAGGTGAAGGCGCCGGCGGAGCTGGTCGCGGCCTATCCCGGGGAGCTCCGGGGCTTCGTCAGGGAGACCGCGGCTCGGCGGTGAGGCGCGCGAGCCTGGCCCGGACGTCCCGCACGATGGGCTGGAGGTCGGGATCGGCATCGTGCCAGAGGTCGAGGAAGCGGCTGTACCACTCGATTGCCTGCGGGCGGTCACCGCGCTCCTCGTACAGGGCGCCCAGCCGGCGGAGGGCCAGGGGGTAGAGGTAGGCATTCTCGTCGCCGCCATTGAGCGGCGGGCGATCGGTGCCCCGGCGGTAGTAGGCGATAGCGGAGTCGGATTCCCCCGCCGCGTCCCACATCTGGCCCGCGCGGTAGCTCTCGCAGGGCGCACAGGTTCGCGCCATCGCGACGGCCGAGTAGGCCACGGCGGCATCCCGCCAGCGATGTGCGGCCTGCGCTTCGATGCCGTCCCACCGGGCCGAGTCCCCGGGGCGCCACGTGCTCACCGGCTCGCGGGCCTCGAGGAGCCGGCGCTCCCGGCGGACGCCGTCCACGTCACCCATGAGCGCGTACGCCCGGGCCAGGTCGAGCAGGGGGACGTCACCCGCGTCGAGGCCCCGGAAGACGGGACCCGCCAGCACCGACTCGAGGCTCCGGCGGGCGTCGGCAGTCCGGCCCAGCTGCGCGTCCATGAGCACGGGCGCCACCGCGGCCGTCGCGGCGTCGCCCCGCTCACCCGAGGCCAGCGAGGAATCGCTGAATTCCCGGAGGACCCGCCGGGCGTGCGCATAGCGGCCGTGCAGCATGTCCAGGTCGACACGGCCGTAGAGCACCGGCGGGATCGGGAGCGCGCCGCCGGGACGCACCTCGTGCGCGGTCACGAGGCTGTCGGCCCGCGCGTAGTCCCGCTGCGCCATCGCGGCGGCGGCGCGGATGAGAAAGCGCGCCGGGTGGTCCGGCCGCGACGCCCGGTCCGCCTGCTCGAACAGGGTGTCGAGCGCGCTCCACTTCCGCTGGGACGCCAGGGCGTCCATCAGGTTGTCGGCCACCGTCATGGACGGCTGCCGGATCATCCCGCGCCGGAGCACCGACTCGGCGACCGCGAACTGCCCGCTCATGTTGAGGACCAGGCCGAGGTTGTTGGTCGCGATCGGGTCGTCCGGTGCCACGTCGAGCGCGCTCCGGTAGGCGGCGATGGCGCGGGGAGCGTCGTGCACGGCATTGCTGTAGTAGAACCCCTCGGTCAGGTGGCGCTCGAGCGGCGGCAGTCGGTCCCGATGCCGGAAGGCGCGGGTCGCGGCATCCACCTGCAGGACACGACTCGCGTCCACGTTGAAGTAGAGAGCGGCCAGCTTCCGCCAGGCCATCGCGAAGGCCGTGTCCGTGCCGGCCGCGCGTTCCAGGAGGTCGCGCGCGTCCCGGAAGTGTCCGGCCTCGAAGGCGCGGCTCCCGTCGGTATAGAGCCGGAGCGCCGGCAGCGAGGCGGTGGTGACCTGCTCCAGGGGCTCGGTGCCGCGGATCGCCCGCAGCGACTCGCCGATCCGCGCGCGCAAGTCTCCCGACAGGCGATTCACCGCCGCGATCAGGTGCGCGTCGTCCACCGCCGTCACCCGGACCGGCGCCAGCGTGGCGCCGGAATCGGCGGTCACCAGCCGCGCGCTCAGCACGTACCCGGTGCCCAGCCGCGAGATCTCCCCGCTCACCACGGCCTTGGCCCCCTCCCGGATGGCGAGCGCGCGCGCGAGCGATTCGTCGAGCACCGTGTCCGGCCGCGCGCCCATCCGCTGGAGCGCCGACGCCACCTGCCGGCCATCGAGCAGGCGCACCACCCGCGATTGCCCGAGATCCACGCGGAGGGCCTCCGTGACCGCGCGGGCGATGGACGAATCGGCCGTCGCGTTCGCGAAGTCGGCGAGCACCAGCCGGTCGGCGGATCCGAGCGTCCCCGCCGACAGGAGCGTGGCCGCGGGACCGATGCCCAGCTGCCGCGACAGCGCGTAGGCCCCGCTCACGAGCACGACGGCGCCGAGCGCGCCCGCGCCGCCCAGCAGCGCGCGGCGCCAGGTGAACCAGCGGTGGTGGGGATGCTCCGCCGAGATGCTGTGCTCGCCGGTGACGCGGAGCTCGGCGCGGCGGCGCTCCAGGCGGCTCGTGTAGAGCATGATCGGAAGGCCCGCCAGCATGCAGACGAGCACGCCGATCCAGACCCAGTCCGGCAGGCCGGCCACGCGCGAGATGCCGAAGGCGGCAGCCGTGAGCAGCCCGGCCGCGAGCACGAACATCAGGGCCACGCGCGACGTGCGGGGTGTGGTGACCGCCGCCGGTGTCGGGAGCGTCGGCGCGCTCCGGATTCCGCTCGCCGGGGTCGCCGGATGCACGGCGTCGAGCTGCCCCAGCATGTCGTCCGCCGATTGCGGCCGGTCGCCGGGCACCTTCTGCAGCGCGCGCATCACCAGCGCGGAGAGCGCGGGGGGAATTCCCGGCCGGTAGCGGTCTACCGGCTCGGGCATCGTCGCCACCTGCGCCGCGAGCATGGCCGCGGCGGTGGGCGCGGTGAAGGGCGGCCGTCCGGAGAGCATCTCATACGCGACCACGCCGACGGCGTAGAGGTCGGCGCGCTGGTCCACCCGCGGGTCCGCCGCCGCCTGCTCCGGCGCCATGTAGGCCGGGGTGCCGAGCGCCATGCCGGTGGAGGTGAGCGTGGTGGCCCTGGTATCCTCCGCGGCCGCCGTGACCGCCTTGGCGACGCCGAAATCGGTGACCATGGCGTGCCGGCCGCTCAGGAGGATGTTGTCGGGCTTGATGTCCCGGTGGACCAGGCCGCGGGCGTGGGCGTAGGACAGCGCGTCGAGCACGTCGCGGAGGATCCGGGTCACGTCATCGAGGGGGAGCGCGCCATCGCGCGCGATGCGCCCGGCAAGTGATTCGCCCTCGATCCAGGGCATCACGTAATAGACGTGGGGACCGGCGGCCCCCGCGTTGAGCACGGGGACCAGGTGGGGATGCTGCAGAGAGGCCGTCATCCGGATTTCCCGCTCGAAGCGGTCGGCCGGGATGCCGAGCGACATCTCGTCCGGGAGCACCTTCACCACGACCCGGCGGCCAAGCCGGGGCTCCTCCGCCAGGAAGACGCGGCTCATCCCCCCGCCACCGAGCTCGCGCTCGATGCGGTAGGTAGGGGCCAGCGCGTCGGTCAGCTGCGTCAGGAGATCGGTCAGTGCCGATGGTCCGAGGGTGGAAGGGGTAAGATACCGACCGCAGCCGGTCTTGGCATCCCCGCGGGCGGCGTGTACCATCGGACCAAACGGATTCGCGGACTCGCCTGTATCACAGTCGAGCGGCCACTTGGGGCCGATTCGCGAACCCTCGCAGGAGCAGTCCAGATGAAGCGCACTTCCCTGGTGGCCCTCGCGGCCATCCTTGCCCTTCCGGTTGCCGGCGGCCTCCGCGCCCAGGAGCCCGGCGACCACCCCCGCCCCCCCATGGAATCCAGCGCCGGTCCCCGCCAGCATGCCGGGCAGCACATGCAGCCGGGTATGCGTCCCGGCATGCGCCGCGGCCGGCAGGGCGGCATGGCGGCCGGACTGCTCGCCCACCGGCAGGAGCTTCGGCTCACCGATCGGCAGGTGGCCCGCCTGGCGGACATTCAGAAGAAGTACCGGGAGCGGAACCGGGACGCGATGACCCGGATGCGCGCCAGCCGCTCCGACACCGACCGGAAGGCCGCGCGGGAAGAGCGCGAGGCCCGGCGCCAGGAGTTCCTCAAGGCGCACCCGGAGGTCCGGCAGGCGATGGACCAGCTTCGCGACAACCGGAAGCACGAGCGCGAGGACGTCGAGTCGGTCCTCACCGCCGAGCAGAAGGCCCAGCTCAAGGAGCGGATGTCCGAGGCCGGGCGGGAGGGTCGCGGGTTCCGCCGCGATTCGGCGGCGGCCGGCCGGGACAGCAGGTAGCATGCAGCACCGCGCGCCGGACTGATGGATCGCGGATCGGATGATTCATCGGTTCCGGCACCCGCGGACGAGGGCCGGCTCATCGAACGGGTTCGCGACGGCGACCAGCAGGCGTTCGGTGAGCTGGTCCGTCGGTATCAGCGCCGCGCCTTTGCCATCGCCTATCGTCTGCTCCGTCACACCCAGGACGCCGAGGATCTGGTGCAGGACAGCTTCATCGCGGCGCTCGACCGGCTCGACAGCTTCGACATCGCGCGCCCCTTCGGGCCCTGGTTCTTCCGGATCGTGATGAATCGCGGGCGGAACGCGATCGCGGCGCGGCGGGTCCGCGGCACCGAGATGCTGCCGGACGACGTGGCGCATCCGTCGGCGTCACCCGCGCGGGCGCTGGAGCAGCGCGAGCTGGGCGCGCGCATCGACACGGCGCTGGACGAGCTGACCGATCGGCAGCGCCTCGTGGTGCAGCTGCACGAGATCGACGGATTCACCACCGCCGAGGTGGCGGGGATGCTGACCATCGCGGAGCCCACCGTGCGCTGGACGCTGCACGCGGCGCGCAAGCGGCTCCGGGAGGAGCTCGCGGGCTGGAGGGGGACGGACAATGACTGATGAACTGCGTGAGGAGCTGGTCCGCCGCTTCGGTGAGGCGCCGGTTGGCGACGTGGATTGGGAGGCGCAGGCCGAGCGGATCACGGCCTCGGCGCGCTTCCGCCTGGCGGCGCGGGCGCGGCGCGGGTGGCGCGGACCGGCCGCGCGCTGGGCTCACCGGGCGATTCCGGCGGGACTCGCGGCCGGCATTCTCCTCGCGATCGGCGCCGCCATGGGCCCGGCGACGGCCGAGGCCGACGCCGCGGTCCCCACCGTGCGCGAAGCGATGGCCGTCGCCGCGACGAGCTCGATCGACCAGGACCCCATGATGGTGACGGATCAGGAGCTCGCGCTCTCCGTGCTCACCGAGGACCGCTGACCATGTCCACCACTCCCGATCGCGGATCGCTCCTCGCCGCCGCGCTGATCGTCGTGACCCTGCTCGTGGGCGTCGCGGGCGGGGTGGCGCTCGACCGCTGGGCGTTCCGGCCGCACCGGCCGGCCATCGGCCGCTTCGACCCGGCGCAGGCCCGCGACCGCGCGTCGCGCCGACTCGCATTCGAGCTCGGGCTCACCCCGGAGCAGCGGCTCCGCGTGGACTCGCTGATGCGCCGCCAGCAGCGCGGCGCCGCGGAGATCATGCGCGGCGTCCGCCCGAGCCTCGACAGCGTCTCCGCCGCGACGCAGGCGGAGCTCCGGACCGTGCTGACCCCCGAGCAGTGGCGGCGCTTCGACTCGCTCAGGAGCCGCATGCCGCCGCGCCGCCCCCGCCGCTAGCGACTACTCGAGCGGGACCCGGTTCCCGCTCTGCCACACGCCGCGCACGCGGCGGAGCGCCGTGATGTCGTGCGTCGGATCGCCGGCCACCGCCACGAGATCGGCCAGATAGCCGGGCGCGATCCGCCCCAGCCGGTCGTCCAGATGGAAGGTCTTCGCGTTGCCGCTCGTGGCGGAGCGGAGCGCCGCGACCGGCGTCATCCCGTACTCCACCATCAGCTCGATCTCGCGCTCGTTCTCCCCGTGCGCGAACACGCCCACGTCCCCGCCGAAGCAGATGTTGACCCCCGCGTCGAGCGCCGCGCGGAAGCTCGCGTGCTTTTCGGTGATGCTCCGCGGCACGCTGCCCTGCCCCTTCACCCAGTGCTGGAAGTACTGCGCGTAGGCTTCGCCGGCGGCGAGGGTCGGGCAGAGGGTGACGTCGTGCGCCTTCATGAGCCGGAACACCTCGGGGGTGCCGTCGTCGCCGTGCTCGATGGTCTCGACCCCCGCGAGCGTGGCGCGCCGCATGCCCTCCGCGGTGCTCGAGTGCGCCGACACGGGCCGTCCCCCGCCGCGCGCCGTTTCCACCAGCACCCTGAGCTCATCGAGCGTGAAGGTCGGGAGGGTCTGGCCCGTGGGGCCGGTGCCGTAGTCGGCGTAGACCTTGATCCAGTCGGCGCCGCGGCCCATCTGGCTCCGGACGACGTGCATGATCTCGTCGGCGCCGCTCGCCTCCTCCGCGCCCTGCGGCGGATCGAAGGCGTAGTTCGAGCGGCGGGGACCGTAGGCACCGGTCGCCACGATGGCACGGGTGACGACGATCATGCGGGGGCCGCGGATCACGCCGCGCGCGATGGCGCGCTTCAGCTGCACGTCGTTGTCGAGCGCGCCCTCGGTGCCGAGGTCGCGGGTGGTGGTGATACCGGCCCTGAGGGTCGCCTCCGCGTGCGCCACCGCCTCTGCCATGCGGTAGCCGAGCGGCTCCTTGAGGACCTGGTCGTCCCAGAGCGTTTCGTTGTAGGGATGCAGGAAGAGGTGCGAGTGCCCTTCGATGAGTCCGGGAATGAGCGTCGTGCCGGGAAGGTCCACGCGCTGCGCGCCCGCGCTCGCGAGGCCGGCCGCCGGGCCCGCCGCCTCGATCCGTCCGCCGTGCACCAGGACCGCCCAGCCGCGGGCCGGCGCATCGGCCAGTCCGTCCCAGACGGCGTCGGGCACCAGGAGGAGCCGGCGCGCGGTGTCGGCCGGTGCCTGGGCGGAAAGACGGGCGGGCGCGGCCGCCGCCAGCAGCAGGGCGGCGAGGAGGCGCGTCGGAGCCATACGACCTCGGAGTGGGAGTCGGTACAATGTATCGTGCCCTCTCGTGATCTGCCCCACCGCGCGGAGCGGCGGGTTGCCCGATCTTCCATCCTCATGACGCAACGCGTTGCTTGCCTGCTGCTGGCCGGGCTCACGCTGGGGGGAGCGGCCGGACTCCGCGCCCAGGCGCACCGGCCTCCCGGCAAGGCGCGGGTGCGCCCCGCCGTCGCGAGCGCCGTGGCCGCGGCCCCCGCCGACAGCACCCGCGCGCCGACCCGCTCCGGCGCCCGCGGCCTGCTCGGGCGGCGGACGGAGCTGGCACTCACCGACGACCAGGTGCGCCTGCTCGACGCGGTGGCCCGCCGCTACGAGGATCAGTACCGGCTCCTTCCCGACGAGGCCTCGCGGCGCAGCAGCCGCGCGGTCGAGGACAGGGAGGTGGCCGCCATTCTCACCGCGGAACAGCGGGAGCAGCTCCTGAAGAAATAGCGTCGCAACCTTCCCCGCCCCGCGGCCGTCTTATGAGGCATCCCCTGATCCGGATGCCTCATGCGTTTTCGCCTTGCCATCGCCGCTCTTGCCGCGGCCACGCCGGCCGCCGCGCAGCAGCGCGCCATCCATCCGACCCCCCCGCCGTCGGTGGCGGCGGTCCGCCTGGATGCCCCGGTGACAATCGACGGGAAGCTGGACGAGGCGGTGTGGCAGACGCCGATGCCCGCGAGGGACTTCCGGCAGAGCCAGCCGCGGCAGGGCGAGGCCGCCCGCGAGCGCACCGAGGTCCGGTTCGCCTACGACGACGAGGCGCTCTATGTGGGAGCGCGGATGTACGACTCGCTGGGGGGCGCCGGCGTCCGGACCCGGCTGGTGCGCCGCGACGCCCAGGCCGATGCCGACTATCTGCAGGTCATCTTCGACACCTATCACGATCATCTGGGGCGCACGCTCTTCCAGATCAATCCGTCGGGCGTGCGCTCGGACGGATACGGGCCGGGCGGGACCAACGTGGATCTCTCCTGGGACCCGGTCTGGGAGGCAAAGGCGCGGATCGATTCCCTCGGCTGGACCGCCGAGATGCGAATCCCGTTCTCGCAGCTCCGGTACAGCCGCGCGGACGAGCAGACCTGGGGACTGCAGATATGGCGGCAGTCGAACCGGAACAACGAGCTGTCGTCGTGGGCCTTCTGGCGGCTCAACGAGAGCGGCGGCCCGCCGCGCTTCGGGCACCTCACCGGACTCCGCATCGGGGCCTCCCCGTCCCGGGCGGAGATCCTGCCGTACGTCGTCGGCCGTTCCACCAACCTCCCCGCGGGCGACCCCGCCGATCCGTTCAACGATCCGCACGGGATGGACGGGCGCGCCGGCGTGGACGCGAAGGTGCTGGTCAACTCGAGCCTCACGCTCAACGCGACCATCAACCCCGACTTCGGCCAGGTCGAGGTGGATCCGGCGGTGGTGAACCTGAGCGCCTTCGAGACCTTCTTCGACGAGCGCCGCCCGTTCTTCGTGGAGGGCTCGGGACTCTTCGCCTTCGGCGGGCTCAACTGCCACTTCTGCTCCAACGTCTCGGGGCTCTCGCTCTTCTATTCCCGGCGCATCGGCCGGGCACCGCAGGCGGCCGACAACGCCTTTGCCGCGGGACCCTACGCCGACGTTCCCGAGAACACTCCCATCCTCGGCGCCGCCAAGCTCACGGGCCGGACACCGACCGGCTGGTCCCTCGGCTTCCTCGACGCGGTGACCGGGGCCGGACACGCGACGGTGGCGCAGCTCGACGGCACGCGAAGCCGGGTGACGGTGGAACCGCTCACCAACTATTTCGTCGGGCGCGTCGCGAAGGATCTCCGGGGCGGGAGCACCGTCATTCGCGGGATGGCCACGTCGGTGGTCCGGAGTCTCGGCGACCCCGCCCTGGGCGACCTGCTCACGAGTCATTCCGAGGCGGCGGGCCTCGGCACCGACTGGTTCTTC
The DNA here is from genome assembly GCA_025935995.1 of Gemmatimonadales bacterium. Lineage (GTDB taxonomy): Bacteria > Gemmatimonadota > Gemmatimonadetes > Gemmatimonadales > GWC2-71-9 > JAICUF01. Next base: position 3,200 of record JAICUF010000081.1, on the reverse strand, counting down.
GGCCAGCGCACCTACCGGCTCATGGCGCAGCTCGCGGGGAGCCGGGTGAGCGGATCGCCCGCGGCGATCGACCGCATCCAGCGCTCGAGCGCGCGCTACTTCCAGCGGCCCGACCGGAGCTACGGCTCCTACGATCCCTCGCGCACCAGCCTCGCCGGCTACGCCGCGTACACCCGCTTCTCCAAGGACGCGGGCGACTGGCTGTGGGAGGCCCAGACCAACATCCGCTCGCCCGGGTTCGAGAACAACGACATCGGCTTCCTGACCCGCGCCGGCTACATCTGGTTCAACGGGAACCTGCTCCGGCAGTTCACCAATCCCGGCCGCTTCTACCGTTCGCTCACCTTCCTCGCGGGAGGTCAGCAGCAGTTCAACTATGACGGCGACGTGACCGACCGGCAGGTGCAGGGCTACGCCTCGATCCAGGCGCTCAACTACTGGGAGGCCTCCGGCTTCTTCATCCATCGCTGGAACACGCTGGATGACGGCCTCACGCGCGGAGGCCCTGTCGTGCAGCGGCCGGGCTACAACCTGGCGAGCCTCAGCGTCGAGAGCGATTCGCGGAAGAGCATCGTGCTGGACCTGGAGGGGAACTACGGCGTGGGGCTGGACCGCGACCATCGGCACTTCTGGGAGGCAAGCGCCGACATCCGCTGGCGCCCGCTCTCGAACCTCACCCTGTCGCTCGGTCCTTCGTACAGCTACGACGAGACGTCGGCGCAGTACGTCCAGGCGGTGGACGACGCGACGGCGGCCGCATTCTACGGGAAGCGCTACGTGTTCGCCGGCGTCACCCAGCGGACCCTCTCGATGAACACGCGCGTGAACATGACCTTCACGCCGAACCTGACGCTCGAGCTCTTCGCGCAGCCGTTCATCGCCAGCGGATCGTACGACGACTTCAAGGAGTTCGCCGCGCCGCGCGAGCTCACGAAGCTCACCTACGGCCGCGACGTGGGCACGATCACATCGAGCGACGCGAGCGGCACCCGCCAGTTCACCATCGACCCCGATGGCGCGGGCGCCGCCGCGCCCTTCACCGTCGCGGACCCCTCGTTCACGGTGCGCTCGCTCCGCGGGAACGCGGTGCTGCGCTGGGAGTACCGCCCCGGCTCGACCCTGTTCCTCGTCTGGACGCAGTCGCGCGAGGACCAGCTGAACGCCGGCACCCTCGACTTCGGCCGCGACGCCCGCGCGGTGTTCAGCGGGCCGGCGGAGAACATCTTCCTGGTGAAGGTGAACTACTGGATCGGGTTCTAGGGGCGGGCCATCTCCTCGAACTTCGGATTCCCCTTGAGCGACGCGAAGGTGGGGTCGAGCCGCAGCCAGGCCGGCGTGATATAGAAGCTGTTCTTGAGCAGCATCGAAAGCTGCTCGAGCGCGGCGTCGGTCTGCCCGGTCGCGAGAAAGATGCGGATCACCTGCATGCGATCGTACTCGCTGTTGACGCTGGGCGCGCCCGTGTAGGCCGCGAGCACCTCCCGCGCCTCGGCGAGTGCCTCCGCGTTCCGGCCCATGTAGGCGAGCGCGAGCCCGTGCAGCGAGACGGTGCTCGGGTCGCGGCGGGCATCGTTCATCTGCTGCGCCAGCGTGGCGAGGCCGGAGTCGGCGTAGGCCCGCGCGAGGTCGCGGCGGCCGCGGAGCCAGTTCGCGGTGGCGAGCGAGATCCCCCACCAGCCCCGGTCCCCGTCGAACGCAGCGGGCGCCAGCCGGAAGACGAGCGCCTGGGTGGGGGGGTCGGTGGCCCACGACATCTCGAAGAAGCCGGCGAAGTAGGCTGCGATGGCGGGCGGGGTGACGCCGTTGGTGAAGGCGCGGCGGACCACGGCCTGCGCCGCGGGAAGGTCGCCCTGGGCCACCTGTGCGATGACGCTCCACTCGTAGGAGCCGGGATCGTTCGGCGCGAGCGCCAGCGCCGCTTCCCCCACGTCCACCGCCTCCCGGAACCGGCGGCTCATCACGTATGACCGGAGCAGGTCGTTCATCACCGCGAGGGAGCGGGGATCGAGCTCGCGTGCGCGCTCCAGCCGGCGGATGCCCACCTCGTAGCGCCCGCGGGCGACATCGGCCCGGCCCGCCGCGAGGAGCACGGCCGGGTCGTTGGGTGCCAGCTGAATCGCGGTGTTGAGGGCCTCATCGGCCTTGACCGGGTCCCGCAGCACGTTGGTGAAATAGGCGGCGGCCGCGGCGTGCCCGATGGCATTGTTCGAGTCGAGCGCGATGGCCCGGCGGTACGCTTCCCCCGCGCGCGCCCCCACCGCGGATTCACGCGAGCCGTTGAAGAAGACGCGCGACAGCGCGAAGGAGAGATTGCCCCAGGCCTCGACGAAGGTCGAGTCCATCGCGACGGCCTGCTCGAACTGCGCGGCGGCCTGCCGCTGCGACACCGGGTCCACCGAGGTCACGGCCTTCCCCCTCAGGTAGGCCGACCATGCCGCCTGGCTGGTGGTGGGCCGGCGCGACAGCGCCGCCGACTCCTGCGCCCCGATCTGGGTCCCGAGTGCGCCTGCCACGCGCGCCGCGATCTGCGCCTGCACCTCGAAGACGTCGGTGAGGTCGGCCTCGAACGACTGCTGCCAGGCGGTCGAGCCGGTCTTGCCGTTCACCAGCTCCGAGACGACCTGCACCCGGTCGCCGCCGGCGGAGCCCCGGGCCCAGCGCACGCGCCCCTGCAGCAGGTAGTCGGCGCCCAGCTGCTGCGCGATCGCGGTCGGGGCGAGGGAAGACGCCCGGAACTGCGACGAGCTGCCCGAGGCGATGACGGCGAGGCCATTGATGCGCGCCAGCTTGCCGCGGATCTCGTCGGTGATGCCGTCCACGATGTAGTTGTTGGCGGCGTCGCCCTGGTTCTGGAAGGGGAGGACGGCGACGTGCGTCGCCGACGATCCCGCCGGGGCGTCCGCCGAGCGACGGGACCCGGCGACGGCCGCGAGCGCCGCCCACAGCACCACGGCGCCAAGCCCGCCGAGCGCCGTGCTGCGCCAGGTGAAGAGCCGCGCGAGCGCGCCGTCGGGGTGGCCGGCGCGACGGCGCCGTTCGGCCCGGACGGTAAGCGCGATCATCACGGCGCCAATCACGGCCAGCGCGAGCGCGACCGATAGCACCCACGCCGGCAGCCCCCAGCGGCCCGTGAGGTAGGCGACGAGACCCAGGGCGCCCATCGCGACGGCGCCGGCGATGCCCCAGAAGAGGGCGCCGCT